>NZ_LGSS01000009.1 GCF_001190785.1 Gottschalkia purinilytica
CATAGCTACAAGCTTTTTGGAACCACCTGCATAGCAGGTGGTTTTCTACATACAATAATATGGATATGCCGCTATTAAACTAATTAATTTGGCATATCCATACTCTTTATAATAATTCTTTCTTTATTCCCTTGTTTAGTACATTTTCATAATCTATAAAGTCATATATATCATTTTCAAATCTATCATCTACTGTTTTTAAATCAGAAAGTGTTAAATCCTCTATTGCTAGTTTCTTCGACTCACATAATAATACTATTTCTCCAACTATCTTATGAGCATCTCTAAAAGCTACTCCTTTATTTACCAAGTAGTCTGCAACTTCTGTTGCATTTAAAAATCCTGCTTTTACTGCTTCTTTCATAACTTCTTTATTTACTTTTATAGTTTTTAACATTTCATTCATAATAGCTAAACAAGCTGTAACAGTATCGAGTGCATCAAAATATTGTTGTTTATCTTCTTGCATATCTTTATTATAAGCAAGAGGGATTCCCTTCATAGTAGTTAACATACCCATAAGAGCACCGTACACTCTTCCAGTTTTACCTCTTATAAGCTCAGCAGCATCTGGATTTTTTTTCTGTGGCATTATACTACTTCCTGTAGCATAAGCATCATCTATTTGAACAAATCTAAATTCTTGTGTACTCCAAATTATAAGCTCTTCACTTAATCTACTTAAATGCATCATAATAATTGAAAAAGCAGAAAGCATTTCTATAAGATAGTCTCTATCACTAACTCCATCCATGAAGTTATCCACTGGCTTTTTAAACCCAAGTTTCTCTGCTGTAAAAGCCCTATCTATATCATAAGTCGTTCCTGCCAATGCACAACAACCAAGTGGAGATTCATCTAATATATCTAAACAGTTTAAAAGTCTCTTTTTATCCCTTTCAAACATACTGCAGTAAGCCATCATATGTTGTTTAAATGTAAC
Organism: Gottschalkia purinilytica; assembly: GCF_001190785.1. Taxonomy (NCBI): domain Bacteria; kingdom Bacillati; phylum Bacillota; class Tissierellia; order Tissierellales; family Gottschalkiaceae; genus Gottschalkia; species Gottschalkia purinilytica. The sequence continues at coordinate 944 of NZ_LGSS01000009.1, forward strand.
AACTTGTGCTCTTTGTAAGTGTGTATATCCTGGCATTATAGCCTTATTTTCATCAGCTATTGTACTTATAGTTTGATTAAGTTCTTTTAGCATACTTACTATAATATTGCCATTTTCTTTAGCAAATAATTTCATATCTACAGCCACTTGATCATTTCTACTTCTAGAAGTATGAAGCTTCTTACCCAATTCACCTATTCTTTGTATAAGGTTTGATTCTACAAATGAATGTATATCTTCATAGTTTCCTTCTATTTTTAAATTTCCTTCTTCTATATCTTTAAGTATAGACTCTAGACCTTCTATGATTTTATCTCTTTCTTCATGCGTTAGTATCTGTGACTTAGCAAGCATTGTAACATGAGTTATACTTCCTGTTATATCTTGCTTATACAATCTTTTATCGAAAGGTAATGAACTATTGAAATCTTCCATTAGTTTATTTTCTTCTTTTTGGAATCTTCCTCCCCAGAGCTTCATATAAGCACCGCCTTTATTATTTGTTGTTTTTAGCCATAGCTCTTATTTTTAATGGTAAAGTAAATAAGTTTATAAATCCTTCAGCATCTTTATGATCATAAAGGTCACTAGCTCCAAATGATGATATACCTTCATCATATAATGCATTTGGAGAGTCCATACCTGCTACTACAATATTTCCTTTATATAGTTTTAATTTTACCCATCCATTAACACTTTGTTGTGTAGATTCTACGAAAGCATCTAATGCTTCTTTTAATTGCGTATCCCATAATCCGTCATAAACAAGTTCTCCATATTTTAAAGAAATCATTTGCTTATATTGATAAGTCATTCTATCTAAAGTTAAATGTTCTAAGTCTTTATGCGCTTCCATTAAAATAGTTCCACCAGGAGTTTCATATACTCCTCTTGATTTCATTCCTACCAATCTATTTTCTAATATATCGGCTATTCCTATCCCATTTTCTCCACCGATTTTATTAAGTTCTTCTAATAATTCAACTGGTTTAAGTTCTTTTCCATTCAGTTTAGTAGGAATTCCTTTTTCAAAGTATATCTCTATATAAGTTGGTTCATCTTTAGCTTCTTCTAAAGTCTTAGTCATAAGATATAGTTCTTCTGCTCTATGTTCATTCTTAGGGTCTTCTAAGTGTCCCCCCTCATGACTTATATGCATTAAGTTTTTATCTCTTGAGTAAATTTTTTCTTTAGTCACAGGAACTTCAATTCCTTTTTGATTTGCATAGTCTATAGCATCTTCTCTTGAATTTATATCCCATATTCTCCAAGGAGCTATAACTTGTATAGTAGGATCTATTGCTGCAATAGCAGCTTCAAATCTAACTTGATCATTTCCTTTACCTGTACATCCGTGACAGATATATTTTGCTCCTTCTTTATGAGCTATTTCAACTAATTTTTTACCTATAAGTGGTCTAGCTATTGATGTTCCCATTAAATATTTATCTTCATAAACTGCATTTGCCTTTATAGCTTTAAAAACATAATCTTTTACAAATTCCTCTTTAACATCTTCTATATATATTTTAGAAGCACCTGACTTTATAGCTTTTTCTCTTACTTCGTCCATATCATCATCTTGACCAACATTAATACAAGCAGCTATAATATCTAAATCATAATTTTCTTTTAACCACGGAATTATAATTGAAGTATCTAATCCTCCTGAATATGCTAATACAACTTTTTCTTTCATTTTTCTATCCCCTTTCAATTTTCATTTTTTATTTATTAATCATGTCTATTGATTTGTTCATATATTCGTCTAACAATCCTTTTTCAATTAATCTATCTAATGTTTTATTAATAGTATCAACAAATTCTTTACTACCTTTTCGTACAGCTATAGCTCCACCACTATTTCCTGTGTCTAGTTTTATATCTGAAATTACTAAATCATCATTTTTTCTAACATAAGCTTCTGCTACAGGCTCTTCTGCAATAACTGCATCTACTTTATTTTGCTTTAACTGTAGCATTACATCCGATAGCTTTCCTAGTCCTTTTAACTGCTTGCTTTTAAGTATCTCTTTAGCAATTTTTTCTTGTGTAGTCCCTTTTTGTACTCCTACAATTTTTTTATTTAAATCATTTGTTTTCTTATATGAGTTAAGTTCATTTTTTCTTACTACTACTGACTGATTAGCTACATAATATATCTTTGAAAAGTCAACATTCTTTTCTCGTTCTGGCGTAGGTGTTACAAAAGAAGCTACCATATCTATTTTCCCTGCTGTAAGTGCTGTCAGAAGGGAATCAAATTGCATATCTTTTATTTCTAAATCTACATTTAAATCTTTTGCTATTTCCTTAGCTATTTCTATATCAAAGCCCACAATAGAATCTTTTCCGTTTATCTCTTTATGAAACTCATAAGGGGGATATGCTGCACTGGTACCTATAACTAGCTTCCCTTTCTCTTTTATTTTATTTAATTGATTTTTACTTTCACCATTTGTTTTAGCTACTTTTCCACAAGCACCAAGGATTAAAACAAGGCACAATCCAATTATGCAAATTATATTTTTTTTCATACTCTACCTCCTTAATCTATTTCTAACACATACTGATCTTATAGTTTATAACTTTGATTACCTAATAATATCTTTTATAAAAATAAAAAATTCGTCTCTTAAAATTTAAGAGACGAATTATAATCCGCGTTACCACTCTATTTAAAATGAAATACATATGCACCTTATGCATAAATATTCATTTTCACTCTAAGCTTTTAACGGTTGCGACCGAACTTTCCTACTAATTGATAAAGTTATCATTTTCAGAAAGTCTCTTTATAGGCTCTCTTCAATATAGTTATGTACTAGACTCTCACCACTTTCTAGTTCGCTTGAACACTTTCTATATTTACTCTCCTAATCATTAGATTTAATTTTAATATTTATAAATTCTTATGTATGAGTATAAATTATTGTAAGAACATTGTCAATACTTTTTTTGCTTTTTATTCCTATTATTTTATATATTTAATTTATATATTTATAAAAACCAACTATTTTGATATGATTACCTTGTATTTTTTTCACCAAATTCATTGACTTGCATATAAATAGTTGTTATACTACCAATTAGCAAGTTTGTATTGTAATTGTAATTTATGTTTATTATCAAAAGTAAAAGAAATACCCTTTAAATAACTTTTTTAGTTTTTAAAATCTATTTTATAATAATTAAAAATAATTTTCCTACGTAAGGAGGGATGAAATGAGTTTAGATATTGAATTTATAAAATCCCAACTTCCACTATTTAAAGATGCTGCCATTTTAACAATAGAAATAGCATCTATAGGTATAATTTTATCTATTATTATAGGTATTATAAATAACGCTATATATTTATTAAATATAAGGCCTCTATCTAAGTTAATACATGGATATGTGGAAGTTTCTCGTAATACTCCGTTTCTTATACAGTTATTCTTTTTATACTTTGCACTTCCTTCCATTGGAATAAAGTTAAGTAGTTTTGTAACAGCTATATTGGGGTTATCTTTTCTTGGTGGAAGTTACATGACAGAGACATTTAGATCTGGTATAGAAGCTGTACCTAAAAGTCAAATTGAATCAGCTTTATCTGTAGGTTTGAGTAAATGGCAAATTTTAAGATTCATAATATTGCCTCAAGCTATAAATATTTGTATTCCATCATTAATTAATAACTTTATATTTTTACTTAAGGAAACATCTGTAGTATCTGCCATAGCTGTTCCAGAGTTACTACACACAACTACAAGTCTTATCTCTTTATACTATAAGACTTATGAAATGCTAGTTACATTAACTGTATTTTACTTGATTTTATTCTTACCAGTATCATTCTTCCTATCATTCATAGAAAGGAGGATGAAATATGGGCAGTACGGGGCTTAATTTAATTTTAAAATCTTTACCACTGTTATTTGAAGGTCTAATTGATACAGTGTTAATTGCTGGATTATCTGTTATTATAGGAACATTAGGTGGTATATTATTTGGAATAGTGAGGGTTTCTAAAAACAAGTTAATAAGATGTATAACAAGAATCTATATCGAGCTATTTAGAGCTGTTCCTTTACTTGTATGGTTATTCGTATTTTTCTTTGGATTACCTGTAGCTTTTGGATTAGATATCTCAGGTTCAGTTACATCTATAATAGTTTTATCTCTTTGGGGTATCACAGAAATAGGTGAAGTAGTTAGAGGTTCTATTGAATCAGTCCCTAAGGAGCAAGTTGAAGCTGGTAAATCTATAGGATTAAACCAAGTAAACCTATATGTTTTTGTTATAATACCTCAAACTATAAGAAGGATGATTCCACCAACAATTAATATATATACAAGGATAATTAAAACCACTTCTCTTACAGTTCTTATAGGGGTAACAGAGGTGATTAAAGTAGGCCAACAGATTATAGAAAGAACAGGAGAAGCATTAATAATCTATAGTACCTTATTTGTTATTTATTTCTTATTATGTTATCCCCTTTCAATATGGTCAAAAAAATTGGAGGAAAAGTGGAGTAACTAACTAGCAATTATTATATATACGCTAAAAGGAGAGGTTATATGAAAGAGACATTACTAGAAATACAAAATTTAAGTAAATCATATAACGATAAACCCGTTTTAAAAAATATTAATTTGAAAGTCCATAAGGGAGATGTTTTAGTTATTTTAGGTCCAAGTGGATGTGGTAAAAGTACTTTATTAAGATGTTTAAATGGTTTGGAAACTATTCAAAGTGGAAGTATAAAATTTGATAATCTAGAATTAACAGATAAAAATATTGACTGGAAAATAATAAGGCAACGTATAGGTATGGTTTTTCAAAGCTATGACCTATTTCCTCATATGACAGTGTTAGAAAATATTCTTTTAGGTCCTATAAGGGCACAAAAAAGAAGTAAAGAAGAAGCTACTAAACAAGCTGAGAAACTATTAGAAAAAGTAGGTCTTTTAGACAAAAAAGATTATTATCCAAGACAATTATCAGGAGGACAAAAACAGAGAATTGCAATAGTTAGAGCTCTTTGTATGAATCCAGAAGTAATTTTATTTGATGAAGTTACAGCGGCACTTGATCCTGAAATGGTAAAAGAAGTTTTAGAGGTTATGATTGATCTGTCTAAACAAGGTATGACAATGATTATAGTAACTCATGAAATGGGTTTTGCAAAAGCAGTAGCTGACAAAATTGTATTCTTAGATAAAGGGGAAGTTTGTGAAATAAGTGAACCTGACGAATTTTTTACGTCTCCAAAAACTGAAAGAGCTAGTCATTTTCTAGATCAGTTTTTCTATATTGAAACTATGAAAGGAAGGGATATTTAATGAAAAAATTTGCTGTATTATTAGTAGTATTAAGTTTAATAGCTGGAGTTTTAGCTGGATGTGGTCAATCAAAGTCATCATCTAATGAAAAACAACAATCGCAAGAAGTATCTAAAGATAGCTCTAAAGAAAAGTCTAATGAAATACAAAAAATAAAAGACAGAGGTAAAATACTTATAGGTATATTCACTGATAAGCCACCATTTGGATATGTAGATGAAAATGGTAAAAATGATGGGTTTGAAGTAGCTCTTTCTAAGCGTTTTGCTAAAGATCTTTTAGGCGATGAAAGTAAGTTAGAGTTTGTTCCATTAGAACCTGAAAATAGAATTCCTTTTTTACAATCTGACAAAGTAGATTTAATAATGGCAAATATGACTGTAACAGACGAAAGAAAACAAGTTGTTGACTTTACAAATCCTCATCTTAAAGTTGCTATACAAATTCTAGCAAAAGATAACTCTAAGATAACTTCTGTTGATGATTTAAAAGGTAAAAAAGTAATCGTAACAAAAGGAACAACAGCAGACATATATTTCACAAAAAATCATCCTGATATTGAGTTAATTAAATTCACTAAAGTTACAGAATCATTCCAAGCATTAAAAGATGATCGTGGTGATGTTTATGTTAATGATAATCTACTATTATTTGATTTTGTAAAAGATAATAAAGGATTTAAAGTTTTAGATATAAGACTTGAAGAGCCTTCTCCTATTGCTCCTGCTGTTAAAAAAGGTAATAAAGAATTAAAAGAATGGGTTAATCAAGAATTATCTAAATTAGGAGAAGAAAAATATCTTCATAAACTATATGATGAATATCTTAAAGAATCTTTTGGTGATAATGTAAAAAATCCTACTGATGTAATAGTTGAAGGTGGAAAGTGGGAATAGATCATATAGAATACTTCTTTAATTATATTTAATTTATATTAAACTAAAAATCTCATCGTAATTATTTAAATAATTACGATGAGATTTCTTTTTTGTTATTATTTTTTTCTCTGATATTTCTTTTTCCTGCTTTACAAAGAGCCATGCATCTACTACAAAATGTTGCCCCGTAACTAGCCTCGTCTCTTTCATTAGTTACAATTCTAGAATCTCTTTTTTTCCATACGATATCTAACTTTTCCAACGGAGTCATTTCTTTAGGTCTTTCTACATCTACTCTAGGATTAAAATTTGCATTAGGCCAAGCTTTTGTAGTTAATCCTTTCCCTACCCACCAACAACTTTCTGCATCTAATACTCCATAGGTGTATTCTTTATTTCCTAATTTTACAGTATGCTCTTTAGTTTTGATAGCTCCTATTGGACAATTCTTTACACATTCAAAACACTTTTTACATGGATTCTCTTCTAAAGGCTTATTATGAATTAAAGGTGCATCAGTTAGGATAGCTATAAATCTTTGACGTGGTCCATATTCATGAGTTAAAACATTCCCACTCCATCCAAATTGGCCTAAACCTGCTGCCACAGCAGCATGTCTAAAGGATATAGGCCCATGAAATTTTTTGTCCCAATATTGACATCCTCTTCCTGGTATAGGTAATGCAAGATATCCTTCCTTTTCTATGTATTTTGAAAGTCTATATGCAACAGAATCCATCTCTCTATTTAAAAAAGTATATCCAAACATTTGGTAAGAATAGTTTGTAGTCCCATCAATCATAGCATCAATAGCTGCATCAGGTATATGAAAGCCTAAAACTACAACTGTTTTTACACTAGGCATCAAGTCACAGGGCCTATGAGGTGTTGGAATATCTATTTGCAAGTCACTAGCTAAAGCAACTCCAAATAAATCTGCGCCTTGATTCAAAGCATACTCTTTTATTCTTATAGTTAGTTTTTCCATAATTAATAACTCCTATCTTTTGGAAGTCCAATACAACATTTTCTTTTTTAATAACTCATAGCAACTCATTATTAAAATAATTACAAATGACATAGCAATCAATCCTGCTAGAACTTTATCATATTCAGAAAAATCCGCATAATATTGAATGAAATGTCCCAATCCAGATTTAGCCCCAAACATCTCTGCTACTGTAAGCAATACAAAAGAAAATACTAATGCAGTCCCTGCCCCACTAAAAATCATAGGGAGAGCTGCAGGAAGTACTATTTTTCTTAACAGTTTTATACCTTTTAATCCTAAAGCTCTGGCATTATCTAAGTACTTATCTTCTATCAGTCTAACTCCATGAATTGTACCATTTAATATAGGCCAAAAGCTTCCGATGAATATTATAAAAGCTGAAGAAAGCCAAAAAGTAGGAAGTATTGTTATAGCATATGGTATATAAAGTGTTGGAGGTATAGGACTCAAACCATGAAATATAGGTGAAAAGTTTTTTCTCAGAGGTTCATACCAACCTATCGTTACCCCTAGAGATATTCCTAAAATCAAAGCTAATGCATAACTAGGAATTAATAAGCCTAAGGAGCTAATAAGACCATTTCTAAGCTCAGGCAACGATTTTATTAAGGCAGGTATTATTTTACTAAGTCCCGGAAACAGTACAGGCTCTAATACTTGTCCTATATCTGTAATCAATTCATACACAACTATTATAGTTAATAAAATTATAATAGTTCCCCAATAATTTTTGATCCATTTAAACAATATTTCTTCCCCCTTAATAAAGCTATATCTAGAAATTAAAAATTATATTCATCAAATCTTTTTTCTAACTTCTCATAAAAAGGTTCATTCGGATTTTCTAACTTTAATTGGTCTAAAGCCTTTTTATAAAGATCTATATTTATATGCTTGTTAACATCCATATCTGATTCAATGAAATTAAGATTTTTCATAGTTTCCCACATTTCAATTATTCCATTTTTTCTTGGGTCTGATTCTATTATTTGATTGGTATCTAAAGTAAATTCTCTAGCCATATTCTCATCTAATTTTAAATATTTTTGATTTACTGAAACAGCAAATTCTTTATCTTCATTGAAAACCTTTTCCGCTTTTATTAAAGCTCTTAAAAAAGCTACTATAGTATCACTATTATTATTTATAAATTCTGTTTTTGCAACTGGACGACAACAAACATGATTATCCCACAAATCATTACTCCAACTTACTATGTCCAAACCTGATTGTTTAGCTTTTGCATATGTAGAGCCTGTCCCTATTCCAACATCTGCCTTTCCTGCCTTAACTGCTTCTAAAACATCTGTAGGCTTTTTCATTTCTATTACTTCTAAATCCTTATTTATATCTATACCAGCTTTATTCATAGCTGTTCTCCAAACTATATCAGGAGTATATAATCTAGCTGTTGCAACTTTTTTATTTTTATAGCTTTCAATTCCTTTAAATGTTTTTGCTATTTCTGGTTTTGCATATATAGGATGTCCTCCAGAAAGATATCCCCCAAAGAAAGTTAAGTCTGGTCCTTTTGCCATAAATGTTAAAGGTGCTGCTGTACCAAAAGTAATACCCATATCTATTTTACCTGCATTAAGGGCATTTAAACCATCAGTTGTACTAGTAAAAGAAACTAATTCAACTTTTAATCCCTCTTCTTTAAAAAATCCTTTATCCTCTGCTATAAAACATAATAAATTACCTGTAGCAGGATTAAATCCAACCTTTAAATTTGAAATTTTGTCCTGTCTTTTTTCTACTTCATCAGCAGTTGTATTTTTAGCTTTATTGTTACAGCCAGCTAACAATGATATCAGTAGAATAAAAATCATAACTATTCCTATAATTTTTTGTCTTTTTGTCATTCTTCCTCCTCCTTTAAAGTCATAGTTATAATTTACTTAACATATCTTCATTAAGTAAATTTATAAATTTATTTCTTAAGGCTATAAAGTCACTGTCATTATATAAGTACTCTCTTAAACGAGGTCTTTTAAAATCTACCGTAAATATATCTCTAATAACAGCAGGTTTTGATCCTAATACCACTATTTTATTAGATAAAAGCAAGGCCTCATCTACATCATGAGTTACAAAAACTACAGTTTTTTTGTTTTCCCCATCTACATCCCAAAGCTTAATCGTTAAATCCTGTAACTTAGCTCTAGTTACAGCATCTAATGCTCCAAAAGGTTCATCCATAAGAAGTATTGGAGGATTTATCCCAAAAGCTCTTGCTATTGCTGCTCTTTGCATCATACCTCCCGATAAATGTCCTGGAAGTTTATCATAAACATCTGTAAGTCCTACCATATCTAAAAATTTCTTTGCTTCTTTTTTTACCTCATTATTACTTTTATGAGGAAAAGCCTGAGATATTGCTAGGGCAATATTCTTTCCTGTACTCAGCCAAGGAAATAAACTATAGTCTTGAAAAACTATCCCTCTATCAAGTCCTGGTTCTTTTACTATATCTCCGTTGATTAATATTTCACCATTATTTGGCTTTTCAAGACCTGATATCAATCTTAGTAAAGTACTTTTCCCACAACCAGAAGGTCCTAATAAACAGACGAAATCTCCTAAATTAATCTTAAAACTAATATTTGATAAAATCATTTCTTTGTCATATCCAAAACTAATATTTTTTGCTTCAATACTGTACAAGTCATCATCTCCTATTTATTGACCTTATCAATATAGTTACAATTTTTCCATATCATATTATATATTCCATATTTTAATTAGGCAAATTAATAATACCTATACTAGTTCTTTAAGTATAGGTATTATTAATCTCATAAGAAATAGAAAAATACTAATATAACTTATATAAAATATAATAAACACTATTAATATTATTTGATTTCATTAATATTAATAGTGTTTATTTCTAATTCTAAAAATAGAATATTAAATACATCTTTTTATATATCCTCTTTAAAATAAACTTAAAGTTTTTCTACCTTCATATCTATTACTGTATAGCTTAAATTTACATCTTCATTTAAAGTATCTTTTGAAACTCCCCTAAAGTCTTTTCCAAACATACTATATAAGTCAGAAGATATTTGAATCTCTGGTAATCTCCCAATAAACTTCTCACCATCAAATAGATAAGCTTGCTGAACTGGTGTTGCAAATACTCCATCAGGTGTAAAATCTCCACCTGATGCTGAAAATATGAATACTCCCATTTCCCCATTAAGTAGTTCTTTCAATGTTTTTTCACCTTGTTTTAATTTCAGTTTATTAAATATAGTTTCACTTATCTCCAGTGATGGAACTTCATCATATTCACCAGTGGAACTAGCTGTTAGCGGGAAATTATACTTCAACGAAGTCCTCTTATCTGTATAAGGAGCTTTTATAACTCCATTTTCAATTAAAGCATATCTATAATCTTCCTTAAAACTACCTTCTGCATCAAAGAATAATTCATAATTATCCTCAGAGCGTGATGTAAGCCACAATGTTAAATCTTCACTAAATAATTTTTCTCCTAGTTTTCCAGAAAAAATAGATACTTCATTTGCTACTGATAATCCATTTAAGTCATTAATAAATTTCATATATGTCATTCCGTAAAAGTCTGGATTATACATAATCACTGGTAGCATCTCTTTTTTAGGTAATTCTACTAAATTATGATAAGGCAAAAGTATACTATCTAAAAAAGACATAAAGTTTTCTCTATTATAATTTCTAGTAGAATAAGGTATGAATGTATCAATAATATTTTTTGAACCCTTATCTTTTACTATAAGAGTAAACTCTATCCTTTTATCTTTTTGATATAAATCCAATCCTCTATCATTTGTTAAAGAAGCCTCTATTTCAATTAGCTTTACTTTATCTGAAAATATAAATTTTTTATGTTTATTACCAATTATTGAAATAACTTCTTCAATTTCTCTTATAAAATCGTCACTATTTTCTATATTACATTCATTAACTATAGAATGTTTATTATTTTCATATGGACTAGGTTCATAAGGAATTTTCAGCTCTAAAGCCTTTTTTGCTTCATCTTCAAGTTTTTTCTCATCATATTCTCCAATCGCTCCAGCTACTCCTATGAATCCATTTTCATATATCCTCAATCCAGTTCTTGTTATATCTTTTATCCTAATATCTTCTATTTTAGATTGCATAATTCCAATTGAAGTTTCTTTTCTATTTATCACAAATTTTTCTTTTATCATCAACTTACACCTCCTTATTGTATCTGTATATTCTTAACTCTAACATATGGGCCACCAAAAGAAACTGCTAGTGGTGCTTGCTCCATTTTTCCACATCCTCCCCATATATTATCTTCAAGTTCTAATTCTTTTGAAACTCCATCTATGTTGTATAAGGTTTCCATAACATTTCCTGTCATAACTGCTACATTAACAGGTTCAGCCAATTTTCCATTTCTAATCATATATGCTCTACTAGGTGCTATAGTGAATGTGCTCATACCCGTTCCATATTTACAATCACAAATATATATTCCTTCCTCAACTTCTTGAATAAGTTCTTCTTTTGTTTTATCTCCTGGAGCAATATAGGTACTAGTCATTCTGACTATAGGTTCAAACTCAAAACTTACTGCTCTAGCATTTCCTGTTAGCTCTTCTCCAATTATAGCAGCACTTCTTGCCGAATGAAGTCTTCCAGTTAATATGCCGTCTTTTATCAAATAAGTCTTTTCCGCTTTTGTGCCTTCATCGTCAAAAGGTACATAGCCTGATCCTAAATATCCACCATAATCTACTATAGATAATATATCAGCACCAACTTTAGTACCTATCTTCCATTCCTTCATCATATTTTCATCTCCTATCATAAAATCCGCTTCACTCTTATGTCCAAAGCTTTCATGAGCAAATACTCCAACTATTAAAGGAGACATAACAACGGTATATTTTCCCGGTGTAATTGGTTTTGAATTTTTCGCATAATTTAATGATTCATTATAGTCGTCTTGAAATTTATTTTTTATATCCTTAAGTTTATTAAAATCATACGTTGCAATCCTAGAGTTATCTTCAAAACTTTTTCCATTAACGTTAAAAGAATAACTAATTTTTATTCCACAAAGTTGATAATCAAACTTTAAGTTACTACCTTTGCTAGAGTAAAATTCTTTAACAACTCTTGAATCATCATAATTAACTTTAAAGTTTTTTCCTTCTTTCTTATCTCTTGTAAGCTCTAGGGCCTCCTTAGCTAAAGTAAATTTATCTTCTCTAGGTATTTTATCTAGTTCTAATCCTTTATATGAAAGGTATTCCCCTTTATTAACTTGAAGTTTCTTTATAACTTCATGTTCATAAATTTTTTCATTCTCTTTTGCCATTTTTGAAAGATCTTCTATTTCTTTTTGGATATTAGATAAATTACTAATAGATTTATAGTACCATCTTTGTCCATCAAACACTCTTATAATAGCCCCTGAATACGCTCTTACTTTATTATTTTCTAAAACATTATTAGTAAAATTTATTGAAGTTTCATGTATATGTTCAATTCTCACATCGGTATATAGATTTTTAGGAAATTCAAACATATTGAGTACCCCCTTAATATTTTGTATTTTAAGATAAATCCTTTTTCTTTTTCATAAACTTCTCTCTAATCATTAGTAGTTTTTTTATTTAAAACTATTGAAAAAACACTCTTTTTTTCATAAACTCCATTTTCTAATACTAGTTCTCCTTTGTGACGCTCAACTATTTTCTTTGCTATTGCAAGTCCAAGACCTGTTCCCCCATCACTTTTTCTTGATTCTTCTCCCCTGACAAAAGCATCAAAAACTCTATTTTTAATATGTTCAGGTATTCCTATCCCATTATCTCCTATTTTAAGAATAACTTTATCAATTTCGTTAATAATCTCTATCCATAACTTAGTTCCTTTTGGATTGTATTTTAATGCATTATTAATTATATTTGATATTGCTCTTGTCATAAGTTTGTTATCAAAGTCAAATATAATTTCTTTTTCAGGAAGTGTTAACTCTAGTTCAAATCCTTTTTCTTCAATCTCTTCATAATGATCGGCTATAATCTTACGTACGAATTCTACATAATCGTTATTTGTTGTAGATATATGATAGTCTATGCTCTCTAACTTAACAAATTCAAATAAATCATCTGCTAATTCGCTTACTTTTCCCGCCTTATTAAATATAGTTTTATAATATCTCTGTTTTTTATCTTCATCCTCAACCAGACCTTCACTTAAAGCCTTACAGTATCCTTGAATAGTAGTTATTGGTGTCTTGATATCATGTGATAAGTCTACAATCATTCTAGTCTTTTTTTCTTCAAGCTCCTTTTTTTCTTCTTCTACAGTTCTCAATTTTTCTGTCATAAAATTAAAAGTATCTCTTATTACTGCAAATTCTTTTTCTGCCTCAAATTCAAGTTTTGTATCATAGTTTCCTTCAATCATACTACTCATTCCCTTAGTTATTTTTCCTAAAGGTTTGCTTATTTTTTTTGATGTCCATAAGCTAAAAAGTATAATACTCGTCACAAATAGTAACAATAAAAGTATTCCTGATTTTATAAAAACTCTATAAAATATCTTAATTTCTTCATGTGAAGGTTCATTTAAATCATTGCTCCCAAGTATCCCCATCTTATCTAAATACCATGAGGCAGCCCCTACTATTAATACAAATAAAGTTATTAATATAAGAGCAAATATAATATAGTTTATAACTAGAGAAGTAAATATTTTTTTATTTTCATTCTTCATTACTTGTTACCTTCTTCTCAAATTTGTAGCCAAGACCCCTTATGGTTTTTAAGTATATTGGTTTCCTTGAATTCTTCTCAATTTTTTCTCGCAAGTTACTTATATGAACCATTATAATGTTGTTATCTCCTATAAAATTATCCTCCCATACAATTTCAAATATTTCCTTCTTCGTAAGTACCCTTCCTGAATTCTCCATTAGAAGTTTTAATATTTTATATTCAACTGATGTTAAAACTATTTCTTTATTATTTTTTTTAACTATATTACTGAATATGTCAAGTTCTATCTCTCCGATTTTTATTATCTGCTCTACATTTTTATTATGATAATTTAGATTATAGTATCTTCTTAACTGTGCATCTACTCTTGCTACAACTTCTAATGGATTAAATGGCTTTGTTACATAGTCATCTGCGCCCAATCCTAATCCTAAAATTTTATCTTCATCTTGAGTTTTAGCTGAAAGAAAAATAACAGGAATATTATAGTTTTCTCTGATTTTCTTAATTAATTTAAAACCATTTATTGAAGGCATCATTATGTCTATAATTGCCATATCTATATTTATTTCATTTATAATATCCCAAGCCTTTTTTCCGTCTACTGCTTTAATTACTTCAAATCCATCCTTTTCTAGATATAATTCAAGTATTTCTAGTATTTCTTCTTCATCATCAGCTATTAAGATTTTATATGACATTTTCATCCCCCTAATACTTTATTTCATAAATTCCTTCATCAAAGTATTTATAATGTGTTAATTTCATAGAGTTTCTATTTCTTATTATTGAAAACCTTCAAATATTCTATATATTTTTCTCATTACCCAAAAGGAATTAATTATAAATCATTAGGGAAACTATCATATTTTCTTCTATATGAAATCTTATTATTGGATCAGTTATATTTCTAATAATACACTATAAATCTTTATATAATCTAAAGCTAAACTTAAGATAACCTTAACTTTATTAGGATAATAGTTTACATTAAACAAAACAAACACCGTAAATATCAATATATTGATATTTACGGTGTTTGTTTATAACTATAGAAATTAAATATTAAATTTATTATTAAATATGTATCTTGAAACATTATCATATTAAAATTAGTAATGCTATATTATATAATCAATTCTACTATTTTTAAATAATTCTTTAATATTCCCTCTAAAGAAATTTTCAATTTCTTTTAGTAAATCTTTATTATATATATACTTTCCGTATCCAAACTGTCCATATTTAAAAGTTCTGTTTTCTTCTACCATAGGTAGACTAGTTTTAGGAAATACCTCTAGAATCTTATTCTTAGCAGCTATAGTATATCTATGTGATATTACTTCAAACTTTATAAGATTATTTTCTTCTCCTAGAGTGTCTTTCAAAACTCTTAACATATTTAAGTAATCTTCTTTCCATTCATCATATATAAATATTGGTCCGATAATAAATCCCAGATCATATCCTGCACTTATAACTTTTTTTGCTGCTTCTATTCTTTCCCCCAGTGATGATGTTCCATGTTCATAATTCTTTATGACTTTATTTGAATTTATACTAAATCTTATGGTTGTTTTACCATTATGTTTCAATTTTAATAAATCATCTACATAGTGAAATTTAGTAACAAATCTAAATCTAGATTTCTTTTCTTTTCCTATAAATTCTATAGTTTTTGCCAAGCTTCCTGTATATTCTTCTAATGGTATTGGATCTGAAGTTGCTGCACCTTCAAATACTGTTACTTCTGGTTCCCTTTCTCTTATATACTCTCTAGCCTGATCAAGTATTTGATCTACATTCGCATAAACTGTTATGTAAGGCTTGTTTCCAAATCTAGTATTTAAATAACAATATTCACACTTACCGGTACATCCAGATAATAACGGTAATTGATAATGTGCAGATGGTTTACAGGTTTGAAATTCTCCTTTTTTTCTTACTCTAACTACTAATGTATTTTTCCCTTCTACGTATAACTTTGAAGGTGTATCTCCTGGTATTCCGGTTACTCTATTGGCCTTTAAAATCGTTATAGGTACTCCTTTTTGCTTAAAAGTCATGTATAATTTATCACCAAGTTCATAGTCTAAAGATTTTTCTTCAAATAATACTCTCTTTGGTATATATATCATTTGATCTTCTCCTTTATGAAACAAATTATTTTAAGAAATTTTCTGTAATAATTTGTTTATTAACTAACATCATTAGATGGACAAATAATTAAAAACAATTTATTTTTATTAGTTTTTCTATAAGTTAAACATATTATTAAATTATCTCAATTTTAAGTTACAAATTTAAAATAAAAATCAAAAATAAAATACTTATCTTTAAAGATAAGTATTTTATTTTTGATTTAATAAGTAATTACCAGGAACATTTGTTAAATATAACTACCAGTAGTAAGAAGAAAAATAATAAACTTTCATTACCTTCCCACACAAATCCACAGTTGCTGAATAAAACTACTAATAGCAAAAAGAAGAATAATAGACTTTGATCTTCGCTTTCACAGCAAGTACTCTCAACTTCTACTGGAGCATTAGTCTCTAATGCCATAATATCTCTCCTTCCAATTTTTTTTAGGAAATTATCACAGCAAAAAGTATATGTATTACTTTATTTACTTTTAATACATACTATTCTAGTTTTAAAAAAGTGTTACACAATTTTGAAATATTTTTTTTAAAATGTATATAAAAATAACTTTAAAGAAATAATACGGTTATATACAGGATTTTATTTTAAGGAGTGATTATGAATATGGATAGATTATCTTTAGTCCTGGTTATTATAGGAGCAATAAACTGGGGATTAATTTCATTATTTAGATTTGACTTAGTTGCTGCTATATTCGGAGGTCAAGATGCTATTTTAAGTAGAATAGTTTATGGTCTAGTAGGTTTAGCAGGACTATACTGTATAACTTTACTATTTAGAGATAGAGAAAGAGTCGAATAATATATTTACTAATTGGTTAAAAAATAAAAAAGGATATGTGTTTACATATCCTTTTTTATTTAATTTCTTCCTACCGGAATATCTATTAAATTTTCATATCTATTATTTTTTTCCATATCAACATATTCTTTTACCTTTTCTACTAAATGCTTTTTAAACTTATTTTCATCAACTATTTCTTTTTCTTTAAACCCATGTTCTAAGTCAGCTATAAAAGGTAAGTACGCTACTTCTTTATCTTCTTTCTTAGCTACTACATATATACTTTTATTATTTCTTAAAACCTTACTATCTGAAAGTCCATACTTATTAGATACCTCATATATTGTTTTATTTAAAGATCCACCTATATCTATAACTTTCCATTTGTTATTTTCTAATGAAACAGTTATATCTGTCATAATTTTTCCATTATACATTACAGGGAACACATAAAATGATGTTTCTTCTATTTGATCATATAATGATTTATTTTCGTCTATATCCTGAATAATAAAGTGTTGGAATGGCTCACCTAAGTAAGATTTTTTAACTTGATCTTTTGTTTGATATTCATATTTTTTATAATTGCTTTCTAAAGAACTTAATATTTCTGGAAATGATTCTTTTACAACTGTCTTAGCTTGTTGCAAAGGAGATACTGCATAGCTAATTACTGTTAATAACATTATAGTTATTAGAGATAAAGTAGTTATAAACATCTTTTTTCTTAGTTGCACTTGTATCAGCCCCTATATCGTTCATTAAAAGTATTAAGATTATAATTATTAACTTAAATTTAATTACGTTCTAGTAACGTTTTCCTAATTGTTAATAATCTTAATACTCATTCACTCTAATATCTATTATATAACAAAAATATTATTTTTAGTTTTTAGAATTCCTCTTCTCCTTACACTACATAGTTATTTTCTTCATATTTCTTTATTACTCTTCCTTTTACATAATTTCTCTATTCAATATTCTTTGAAATATTTTTAACCATATATATTGCAAAAATTGCTATTAAGAATATATAAATAGAACTTATAATTCCATTATTTAATTTATGTTTAATAAAGTCTATTAAAATAATAGTAGGTGCTACTAATATTAATTTATCAATATATATATCTGTTAAATGTTGCTCAGCTTTTCTAGTAACAGAAAAACATAGGTAAATTGATATAAAACATAATACTATTGCCAAGTCCATAATTTCATATGGTGATTTATGTAGAAAATTGATTCTATACAGATAACTTATAAATAATAAGTTAAAAAGCAAGTCGAAGGCCTTTCTATATGCTTTGTTTAATATTGATTCTTTTCGCATATCTCTTTCTTCTCTGTCATAAATTAATACTCTTAATATTTTGTTAACAGTACTCATATAGATTCTCCTTTATTAATTTTATTTTTTTAGTTTGATCTATAATATTATCGACTGTTTTTATATTTATTTTTACTTTATGTAGTAATATATAAGCATTATATTTCTCTTTTCATATTAAGTTTATATTACAACAAAAAACGACACCAAAATAAATATATAGTTATAATGGCATCGTTTAATAGTGAATTTAGTAGTATTAATTTTATGTTGTATAATTGATTTTAAATTATATTTAATTTTTACTTTCCTGCTACCGACAATCTCTTAATTTTTAAAGAAGGCGATCCTATATAACCTCCACTTGGAAGTATAAAGTCTAAATCATTTGAAACTTCATCGACATCGTTAAGAACTTCAAAATAGTTACCTGCTATAGTAATCTGGTTGATTGGTCTCGTTATCTCTCCATTCTCTATAAGATAACCCTGTGCAGAAAGTGAAAAATCTCCTGATACAGTATTCAGACCTGAGTGTAATCCTTGAACATCTATTATAAGTATTCCTTCTTTTACTCCTTTTAACATATCTTCAAAACTAGATTTACCTTTTTCTATATACATATTTGTAGGAGAAATAACCACAGATGATTTATATCCTTTAAATCCATTTCCTGTAGACTCTACTCCATCTTTCTTAGCAGTTTTCAAGCTATGTAGAAATGTTTTTAAGACACCCTTATCTATTAATTTCTTATATTTTGTAGCCACTCCTTCTCCATCAAATCCTGTTGAAGATATACCTTCTTCCATAAATGGATCATCTATTATAGTTATTAAACTACTTGATACTTTTTCATTTAGTTTATCTTTCAACAATGATAATCCTTTTTGTACTGATTCAGCAGAAAAAATAGAGGTAAAAGCTTCAAGAATACTAGCCGATACATCATTCCTAAGTATTGTTTGATATTCTCCTGATTTTATAGATTCAGCACTTAATAGAGAGATCGCTTCATTTACAGCTTCTTTTGCTAACTTTTTAGCATCAAATTTACTAAAATCATTAGATATTATATGTTTTCCTGCTGTTTTTATATCATCTCCGTCTTTAACCTTTACAGAAACATATGCTAGTGCCATATTAGATTTATTTTCTAGTTCTAATCCTTTAGTATTCATTATTAAACTATACTCTGAAGTTTCTCCAAAGCTACAGTGATTAACTGTTTCCACTCTATCATCTAAATTTAATGCTTCTTCTTCTAGTTTTAGAGCAAACTGTATTTTCTCTTCTTTAGATATATTCTCCAGATCCTTATTATAGGTACAAACTTCTTTATACTCTTCTGATCCTTCATATATAATTTCTTCATCATCACTGTCTATTACTTTAGCATTATTAATAGCTTCTTCTACTAAGATATCTATAGATGTTTCATCTACTTTTTCAGTATATGAATATCCCATTTTTCCATTATAAATCCCTCTAAAAGAAAGACCTTCCTGGTTAGAAATACTATATTTATCTATTTCTTTTTTAAATATCTTTAAATCGAAGTTAGTTGTACTTTTAATGAAAACTTCCATATCTTCAAAGCCCAGCCTTTTTCCTTTCTCAAAGAGAATTTCAGCTAACTTTTTCTTTTCCATTATTCATCCCCCTTTCTACCACCAACAGTCATAGATTCAACTCTTATAATAGGTTGACCTACATTGGTAGGGATTGATCCACTGGATGCTCCACACATACCTTGACCATGATCTACATTATTTCCAACCATATCTATCTTCTTTAAAACGTCTAATCCATTTCCTATAAGTGTCGCACCTCTAACTGGCTTTTCTATTTTACCATTTCTAACTATATATCCTTCCATAACAGCAAAGTTGAAATCACCAGTAGTTGTATTTACTGAACCTCCACCCATATATTTTGCATATAGTCCATACTCAGTATTTGATATTATCTCCTCTTTTGTTGATTTTCCATTTGCTATATAAGTATTAGTCATTCTTGAAGTTGGAGCAAATTTGTATGATTGTCTTCTTGACGATCCTGTAGGTTCAGCATTCATTTTCATTCCATTTAACTTATCAACCATATATCCTTTGAGAATTCCATTTTCTATAAGAACATTTTTTCTTGTTTTTGTTCCTTCATCATCAATATTTTGTGAACCCCATGCGTTTGGTATTGTTCCGTCATCAATAGCTGTAACTAAATCAGATGCTACCTTTTCTCCTATTTTACCTGAAAACACTGAAAGTCCCTTAGCCACAGATGAAGCTTCTAGTCCATGGCCACATGCCTCATGAAATATAACTCCACCAAATCCATTATCTATTATTACAGGGATTTTGCCACTTGGACATTGTTCTGCATATACCATTGTTTTAGCTATTCTTGATGATTCCCTTGCATATTTTTCTATATCAATAATATCATAAAATTCAAATCCCATATGGGCTCCTGGCCCAAAAAATCCTGTTTGCATTTCCCCATCTTTAGAGGCAACCGAAGATATTCCTGCTCTTGTTCTAACTCTCTTATCCTCAACATATAGTCCTTCTGAATTTGCTATAAGTACATTTTGCTCATAGTCCCCATATGATACTGTTACTTGTGAAATAATATCATCATAGTTTTTAGCTGCATGATAAGCTTTTTTCATTAGATCAACTTTTCTGGATTTGTCTACTGTACTAGGCATAATTTTTATCAAGTGATTATTACTAACTCTATAGTCAGTAAAATCCAATACTAAATCTTTTTTATTACCCTTTATTGCCATAGCACCTTCTTTAGCTATTTTTAGAAGGTTATCTCTATTTGAATTATTAGTATAAACATAAATACTATTAAATCCTTTAAATATTCTTATTCCAACTCCATAGTCTCTACCTGTCATTGCATTTTCGATTTTTCCACCTATTAATAATAAAGAAGTATTGTATCTATCTTCCACAAAAATCTCTGCAAAATCTCCACCTGTAGATAAGGCTGTATTTATAATATCTTCTATTAAGCTTTTATTTAACACAATATCCCTCCTTTTTATAATTAATTAAGTATAATTATTCAATAAGTTCTAATATATTTTCTTTTATATAATATTTTATCTATTAATTACATCAGATATGAATTTCCCATTTTCGTAGAAAAGCTCTCCGTCAGCATATATCTTTCCACCATCTTTCATATCACATAGCATATCCCAGTGAATAACTGACTTGTTAGTAGCATTAGTTTCCTGATATGCCATACCTATAGCTGCATGTATAGTTCCACCCATCTTCTCATCAAATAACATATTTCTTGTGAACTTATCTATACCATAATTAGTCCCTATTGCTATCTCTCCTAATCTCTTAGCTCCCTCATCAGTTTCAAGTAAAGCATGTAGAAGATCTTCTCCTTTTTTAGCTTCTGCCTTAATCACTTTACCTTTTTCAAATGTGAGTTTTATATCTTCTATTTCTTTACCTTGATATATTCCTGGAAATGTAAATCTTATGTGTCCTTCTACAGAATCTTCTACAGGACCTGTAAATACTTCTCCATCTGGAAAATTAATTTTACCATCACAATTAATCCATATTCTTCCTTCTATACTCATTTTCAAATCTGTATCTTTAGAAATAATATGTAATTCTTTCTTAGTATTTAAATAATCTACAACTTTTTGTTGTTCTTGTGATATTTTTTTCCATTCCAATATAGGATCTTCCTTATCTATGTGTCCAGCTTTATATATAAAATCTTCATATTCCTCTAGTGACATATTGGCTTCTTGTGCATCTGAGTGAGTAGGAAATTGAGTTAAGCACCATCTAAATTCTCCATTAGCTTCACGTTCATTTCTTATATCTATCATTTCTTTCATAGCAACACTTCTACTTGCAATCTTCTTAGGATCCACTCCTGATAATGCTTTTGTATTAGCTTCTCCTAGTAAAAACATAGTAGCATCATAAGTTTCTACTTTCGCTTTAGCTACAGGAGATTGAAATTTAATTTGTTCTTCACTTCCCTCTTTGTATAATATTTCCTCTATACCATCTAAGCTAACATTAAGCTCTGGATTAGCTCCTACTTTAATAACTTCTCTATATAATTCTTTTAATAAAGGTTCTGTTATTACATTTCCTTGTAGATTTATATGTTCACCCTTTTTAACATTTAAAGAATAGTTTACTAATAAGTTAGCTAATTTTTTAATTCTTATATCTCTCATCTTTTGTCCTCCTTAAGTTCGTCTATAATTTAAGTTATTCTATAAAATAAATTTTATCCCTTTTATTAAGATCTAATTTAACAAAGTTCATAAACTATATTAAATTTTTACCCTTTATTAAAGTTCCCAAAAAGAAAATCTATCCATGATAGGATAGATCTTCTTGGAATAAGTACTATTAAAATACAGAAAACTAAATACTAATACTAAGTATAATACACTAATTTTTAATTTTTTTCATCTGATGAATTCATTATTTCAGATATTTTTTCTATTTTTCTTATTTTCTTCTTATCTTCATCTCTCATTATAGGTTCTATACAGTTTATAAGTCCTACTATAGATTCTAATCCATTTCGTTTATTTTGTGTTATACTCTGACCATAGCTTTCTAAGTTAGTCTTACTTTGAAAAATATTGTCTTTAGTTTCTAATACATTCTCCACTAGTTTTCTTTTTTCTTTTCCCATGTGCCTAGATACTTCTTTTATTATCATTTCTCTTTTTTCTGATTCCGACATCTCAGAAGAGTTGACCATTATCTCTGTAGTATAGTCATCTTTTGTTATACTTCTTATCTTATCAAGTATTTCAAATACATCTTGTATCTTACTTAACATCTTTTGATCTTTTTCAGGAAAATAGTGTTTTATATCCTTTATCATATCTACCCTATTACTGAAATCTTCATCTAAAGATAAATTCAATTTGGGTAGATTAAATGTAGGTCTATTGTCTCCACTTTTATCTTTTAGCATTAACATAGCAGGTATAACCATAGGTAAAAATTTAGGAATGTTTTCTAAAAACTTATTTTTCTCCATAACATACCACCCTTATATATAAATACTTAATGTTCATTATATGTAAGGATTCAGTTATTGGTGTTTAATTTAACAGTCAAAATAAAAAGTCCTTTAAGCTTATGTAATTGCCTAAAGTATTATTAGTTACTTATACTCTTTCATTCCTATATCTTCTCTCAGTTCTTTAATAGATTTTGAAGTTACATCTTCTTTTGATATTTCTAATAAATCTATTGCTCTCTCTATATCCTCTTTTTTACTAACTTCAATTTCTAAATATGGATAAGGATATGTATCTTTATCCCATGTATCTATATCAAATCTAATATTTTCATATATATAGCTGATTCTTTCTTTACTTCCCTCATGCTTTTTATATAAATTTAACTCTTCTAATATAATTTGTAGAGATTTCTTATCTTCAATTTTAGTTTCTATTTCTTTATTTTCCCTTATTCCACTATTATTTAAATTTTTCTTTAATGTAAATATATATTCAGTTTCATCATTTAATAGATTTTTACTCTCTCTTATTCTTAAATATCCATTTCCTAATTTTTCAGATAGTCCTTCCTTTGTATCAAAGATGGTATTTATCTGATGTTCTTTCTTTATAAGGGTAGCTCCTATGTCTATTAATTTTTTCTCTAGTTCTTTTTTATTAATATTTAGTACTTTTACTTCCAGTTCTTTTCCCATTTCTTCCTCCTATTGTTCCTTTAGCAGTTCTTCAATCTTATGAGTACATCTATTTCCTTTACATGATCCTGATCCTGCCCCTGTAGCTTTTTGAACTTCTTGTAAAGTCTTTGCTCCGTTTTTAATAGCTTTTTTTATGGTAGCTCTTGATATTCCCGTACATATACATACTTTTGTTAACTTGTCCATTATGTCAATATTTTTATCCATGATTGATGCAATCCTCCATATATTTAAAATCAATGTTATTACTATAATATCTAGAAAAACAATATTTAATTTATATCCCATTCTCTTAAATATTAATCTTATAAGTCTCTTTATTATATAATATAACAAATCTATAAGTATATCTTAGATAAATATTATGCGTATTTTTAATAACTAAATTATTACAAGCTACATCAGAATATCTTTATATAAAATTACATAATTTAAATAAAGTTTAACAAAAAAGAGTTTTCAAAACATCGATAAAATGTATTGAAAACTCTTTTATATTATCTAAATCTTAGATCATTATATATTATTTATAAGTTTTTTTATACAGATTACAATAACTATAATAGTAGATACTAGTGTAATAAAAAAACCTATACATACAGACTGAATACTATAATTAATATCTATTTCACCTGTTATATTCAGTATATGCCATGTAAGAAATTGAACTACTGAAAATATGCAAATACCAATCATTATAATTAGACTACTCCACATGTAAAATGATTTTGATGTAAAGAAAATAATAAATAGAATAGTATAGAAAATTATTAGGCTTGTAGAATAATATCCGTAGTAATAACTTGATTCCGAACCAGGATTAGCCCAAGGTAAAAACAATCCAATAAAACCAATGCTCAATAGAACTAATATTGTAAGGTCTATACCTTTAAATCTTTGAATCATTTGATTTCTCCTTGAAGCTTTATTTTCGTCAAATATTCTTTATATGCAAATATCTTCATTTTACACAATCCTATCATTTCATTTACTTAAATATCTTATAAACCTCTTAACTTAATATAGACTCTTTAAGCTCTTTTACAAAGCTACCTACATTTCTCATTATCTCTTCTTTACTATTTCCTGCTAAAATTTTCTTTACTATTGCACTTCCAACTATAACTCCATCTGCATAGTCTTTATACTTTTTAGCCATATCTGGACTTGATATACCAAAACCTAGTGCTTTTGGTGTATCTGTATGTTCCGAAACTAGGCCTATGTATTCCTCTAAGTCTGTATCTATACTACTTCTTGTACCTGTAGTTCCATTAACTGATACACAGTATACAAATCCTTTTCCCTTTTCAGTTATTTCTTTTATACGTTCTTTAGATGTTGGTGCTACTAGTGAAATTAGATAGACATTATATTTTTCACTTTCTTCTAATATCTCTTCCCTTTCTTCTATTGGCAAATCTGGTATTATGACTCCATCTATACCAACTTCATTACACACTTTAAAGAATCTCTCAACTCCATATGTAAATACAGAATTAAAATAAGCTAAATATACAAGAGGTATTTGTGATTTCTCTCTTATTTTTTTTACTGTATCCATTATATTAGATATCTTGATTCCTTTTGATAAAGCTCTTTTAGATGACTCTTGTATAGTTTTTCCGTCTGCTATTGGATCAGAATATGGTATTCCTAGCTCTATAATATCTGCTCCTGATTTCTCCATCTCCAATACTAAATCTAGTGTAGTATCTAAGTCTGGGTCACCACTTGTAATAAAAGTTATAAGTGCTTTTTCATTTTTTTCTTTAAGATATTGAAACTTCGTATCTATTCTATTCATAGCTATCCCCTTCTTAATATAGATATAGTGAATAACGATTCAAACTATATTATCTAAATATTATGAAAATTTTACTAAAAAAACGAGAAGGTGTCAACTTGCATAGCATTAGTTTCACCTTCTCGTTTTTAAAGAAACCAAATAAAACTATCATCTAAAATATTTTTTATCATATATGTAAATTAATAATTTTCAATATAATTTCCTTCATAAACTATATTTCCATTTACTATTGTTTTTCTGACTATAGGATAACCATTATATTTTTCTACTATTAAGATATCCGCTTTTTTACCTTCTTTAATTGATCCATAATCTTTATCTATAGAAACTGCTTTAGCAGGGTTTAGTGTAACCATATTAACAGATTCATTCAGACTTATTCCTTCCTCTTCCATCTTGAATATTGAAAATAATAAAGATGGTGGATAATAATCAGAACACACTATATGTGCTGATTTTGATTTTATTGCATCTATAGCTCTCATATTATTTGAATGAGATTTTCCTCTTATTATATTAGGTCCTCCTACACATACAAGCATTCCTTTTTCAGTTGCATATTGAGCAGCCTCTAAGGTTATAGGAAATTCTGAAACACTTATCCCCCATTCTAAATTTTCATCTATTTTTGCTACCGTATCATCATCATGAGAAGCGCAGTTCAAGCCTTTTTCTTTTGCATATTTAACTAGTTTCTTTATCTTTTCCTTATCCATATTTTTATTTAAGTTTTCTACATATTCTAAAAGATCTTGAATATCTTTATCATTAAATCCCCATAGTTTTTTCGCATAATCAATATATCCTTTATCTTTAGTAAATTGTCCTTGACCTGGTATATGATTCATAAATGAAATATAGTTTACTATATTTTGATCTAACAATTCCTTAACTTTTTCTAACCCATCAAGATATAGAATTTCGTATCTTAAATGAATTTTATGATTCAACATAGTTCTTTTTTTTCTATTCTCATCTATTTCATATAACATATTTAATACATTATTACAGTCTCTTACCCCTACTCCTTGTCCATATGAAAGTGAATGATATATAGTTGTAATACCACATGAAACTAACTTCTTTTCCATTTCATAAAATGCCATATCAAATGGAAATAACGTATTTGGACGTGGTTCTATTTCTCTTTCTATAGCATCAGAGTGAATATCTATAATCCCAGGCATAACATAATTTCCCATTGCATCTATAACAATTTCCCTATCTTTTATTTTGGGTTGTCCTTCTCCAATTTCTTTAATTAACCCAGATTCAATCCTTATAAATCCTCTAAAAACTTCTTTCTCTCCAATTATTAGTCCATTGGATATAATTTTATTTTCCATTTTAAGTAACCCCATTTCTGTCTAAAGAATCTTTATTTATACAATACTCTTTGTATATAATATCTTTTATAAATCATATTTTAAAAAATATATTATAAACTTATTACTTGGTATATTTTAACATTAGTTTTTGATCATATATCTAAGTTAAAAAACATATGTGAATTATGTGAATATATTAAATTTTTATATATCACTTTTACTTATTATACTTATAAACTT
This sequence comes from Gottschalkia purinilytica, assembly GCF_001190785.1. Lineage (NCBI taxonomy): Bacteria > Bacillati > Bacillota > Tissierellia > Tissierellales > Gottschalkiaceae > Gottschalkia > Gottschalkia purinilytica. The sequence continues at coordinate 28,322 of NZ_LGSS01000009.1, forward strand.
TTCTTTTTCAATATCATATTTATATTTTTTAAACATAACATTAGAATTTTTAATAATCTAATACAAAACTTATTCTTACTTTAATAAGTATAATTAAGTGTAGAATTTTATTCATAAAAAAACAGTCTATTAATATAGACTGTTATGAGTGTAATAAGGTGTTTTTTTAATAAACTATGTTTATATCATCTATGTATCATATAAATATTAAAATCTTACATGTAAATCACTATTATGAAAATTTTAAATTATTACTTTTACATATAATAACTCTAGTGAAACCCAAAATAGGTACTCCTTTCTACTTTATACATTTATTATTTATAGAAAGAAGTACCTATATTGTCCTATACTTTAAGCCAATACCAATCTTATTATTTTCTATTAATCTTCATTTATTTCTATACCTTTTAGTTGCGCTATTCTAGCAATATCTTTATCTCCTCTACCTGACAAGTTAACAATAACTATATCATCTTTTTTAAGTCTTTCAGATAGTTTTCCAAGATAAGCTAGTGCATGTGAGCTCTCTATAGCCGGAATTATACCTTCTAGCTGAGTAAGTTCCATAAAAGCATCTACTGCTTCATCATCTGTTACAGCAACATATTCTGCTCTATTTGAATCTTTTAAATAAGAATGTTCTGGTCCTACTCCTGGATAGTCAAGTCCAGCCGATATTGAATACACAGGTAGAATCTGTCCATCTTCATCTTGAAGTACATATGTTTTCATTCCGTGAATTATTCCTAAAGTTCCCTTAGATAGAGCTGATGCATGTTTATCAGTATCAAGTCCTAGTCCAGCAGGCTCTACTCCAATTAATTTAACTTCTTCATTTGGAACAAACTCATGGAAAATTCCCATCGCATTACTTCCACCACCTACACAGGCAATTACATAATTAGGTAGTTTATTTTCCTTTTCAATTATCTGTTTTTTTGCTTCTTTTCCAATAATACTTTGAAAATCTCTAACTATAGTTGGATAAGGATGTGGTCCTACTACTGATCCTAATACATAGAAAGTATTATCTATGTTTTCTACCCAGCTTTTTAACGCTTCATTAACAGCATCCTTTAATGTTTTTGTACCTGAGGTTACGGGAATAACTCTTGCTCCTAAAGCTTCCATTTTAAATACATTAAGAGCCTGTCTTTTAGTGTCTTCTTCACCCATATAAATTTCACAATCTAGTCCAAACATAGCCGCCGCTGTAGCTGTAGCAACACCGTGTTGTCCTGCTCCAGTTTCAGCTATAATTCTTGTTTTCCCCATTCTTTTTGCAAGTAGTACTTGACCTAAAGCATTATTTATTTTGTGAGCACCTGTATGATTTAAATCTTCTCTTTTTAAGTAAATCTTAGCTCCATACTTTTTACTTAAATTGTCTGCATAATATAGTGGACTTTCTCTTCCTACGTAGTCTTTCATGTAATAGTTAAACTCTTCTAAAAAACTTTCATCCTTCATAGCATTTTCAAATTCTATTTCTAGTTCCTTTAATACATTCATTACTGCCTCTGAAACATATTGTCCTCCAAATTTACCAAACTTACCTTTCACTATAATGACCTCACTTTCTCAATAAACTTTTTTATTTTTTCAAAATCTTTTACTCCTTCTGTTTCTACTCCACTTGAAACGTCTACTATATTGGGATTTACTATACTAATCCCTTCTTGAACATTTTCTATACTTAGTCCTCCGGCAAGTATAATATTTCTTTTATGACTAAGTTCTTTAACTATATTCCAATCAAATATTTTTCCACTGCCACCATACATCTTCTTTGAAAAAGTATCTAAAAGTATTCCTTGCACATTATACTTTTCTATATCATTAATACTCTTATGATCTTTAACTCTTATAGCCTTCCATACATTCAATTCCTTAAGTTTATCTATATATTTATCATCTTCATCTCCATGAAGCTGTATTATATCAAGTCCTACAAAATCTGAAATATATTTCAAATTGTGTATATCTTCATTAACAAATACTCCGACTACTTTTATATTTTTATCTATTTTTTCTCTTAATTCTTTACATTCATTTACGCTTACTTTTCTTTTACTTTCAGCAAACACAAATCCTACATAATCAGGTTTTAGAATATTTACATAATTTATATCTTCCTGTCTCTTAAGGCCACAAACCTTAATTTTAGTCATTTTACTTCCCCCAAATTTTATTTAAAAACATCTAAAATATAATAATTTTAAAAGCTATATTTCTTTTAACTCTAAAAATTTTTTATCATTAGTCAAGTTTCTCATTAAGGTTTCTCCAATAAGAACAGATTTAACTCCTAAATCTTTAAGATATTTCATATCATCTTTTGTTTTTATTCCACTTTCTGAAATGACTATTTTGTCTTTAGGTATACTACTTATAAGTTTTTCTGTATATTTTAGGCTTACTTCAAAAGTTTTAAGATTTCTATTATTAATCCCAATAATGGAACATCCACTATTTAATACTTCATCTATTTCCTCTTCCTCATGTATTTCTACTAGACAATGTAATCCTAAGCTTTTAGCTAAGTCATAAAACTTTTTTAAATTTCCTTTAAGTACAGATGCTATGAGTAATATAGCATCTGCACCTATAGCCTTAGATTGATATACTTGATATTCATCTATGATAAAGTCTTTTCTTAAAATAGGTTTTGAAGTTACTTTTTTTACTTCTTTAATATATCTATCATTTCCCAGAAAAAATTCCTTTTCAGTAAGAACTGATATTGCATTAAAAGGAGAGTCTTCATATATTTTAGCTATAGAAATAGGATCAAAATCTTCCTTTATAATTCCTCTTGAAGGTGATGCTTTTTTTATTTCAGATATAATAGATATTCCTTCAATATCAAGAGCTTTTTTGAAATCTCTTATTTCTTTTTCCTCTGACATCTTTATTATATCTTCTATAGGTATTTCTAGCTTTTCTTTTTCTATTTGAACTCGTTTAACTTCGACTATTTTATCTAATATGTTCACTATCAATTACACCTCCTATTGTAATCTACTAGTTCGTTTAACTTTCTATAAGCCTTTCCAGAATCTATTATTTTTTCTGCAAGTATTACACCTTCTTCTAAACTACTTGCTACTTTTCCTACATAAAGTGCTGCACCACTATTAAGTACAACTATGTCTCTTTTTGCACCCTTTTCCCCTTTAAAAATATCTAAAATTATCTCCGCATTTTCTTTTGCATCTCCACCAGATAGTTCCTCTATTGTAGATAACCTCATATTAAATTGTTCTGGACTTAAAGTATAATCTATAACTTCACCATTTATTACTTCACTTATTTTAGTAGTTGTGGTTGTAGTTATCTCATCTAATCCATCATTTCCATGTACTACTAAAGCTCTTTCTCTTCCTAATTTTAAAAGAACATTTGCTATTATGTTGGTAAGATTGCCGTCATAAATACCAACTACTTGACCTTTTATATCTGCCGGATTACTTAAAGGCCCCAAAAGATTAAAAATAGTTCTTATTCCAAGTTCTCCTCTTATAGGAGCTACATTTTTCATAGCTAAATGATACTTAGGTGCAAATAAGAAAGTCATCCCATTTTTCTCTAGGCAATTCTTAGCTATATTAGGTTCCATATCAATATTAAATCCTAACTGTAAAAGTACATCTGCACTTCCACTTTTACTAGATACAGCCTTATTTCCATGCTTTACTACTGAAACTCCTCCTGCTGCAGTTACTATAGATACTGCTGTAGATATATTGAACGTCTTTCCTCCGTCTCCTCCAGTTCCACATGTATCTATAGCATATGATCCAATATCAAATTTTTGGGCATTTTCTTTCATAGATGTAGCAAATCCAGCTATTTCTTCTACTGTTTCCCCTTTCATTCTAAGACCTATCAAAAGGGCAGCTATTTGAGAGTTAGATAGCTTTCCTTCCATTATTGTGTCCATGACTAACTTAGCATCTGTTTCTGTAAGATTCTCTTTTTGTAAAATTTTATTTAATGACTGACTAAACATACTACTTTCCCCCTATGACAGTCTTTTTTATATAACTTCCGTCAGAACTTTTGCTTTATTTAATGTTTCTTTATATTCATTTTCTGGCTTTGAATCTCTTACTATGCCCGCTCCTGCTTGAAAGTAAGCTTTTTTATCCTTGAAAATTATACTTCTAATTGCGATACATACATCCATATTTCCATTTAATGAAAAATATCCTACAGCTCCTGAATACACTTCCCTCTGAACATTTTCAAGTTCTTCTATTATCTCCATAGCTTTTACCCTAGGTGCTCCCGAAACTGTTCCTGCAGGAAAGCAAGCTCTTAATGCATCAAAAGAGTCAAATTCATTTCTTAACTTTCCAGATACAGTTGCTACTAAATGCATAACATGTGAGTAATTTTCTAGTGCCATATATCTTTCAACTTCTATACTTCCTTCTTCACATATTTTAGATAAATCTTCTTTTTCTAGTTCTACTAACATATCATGTTCTAGCCTTTCCTTTGGATCATTCAATAGCTCTTCTCTTAATGCTAAATCTTCCTCTAAGGTTCTGCCCCTTCTTCTTGTTCCTGCTATAGGATTAGCGGTTACCTTGCTTTCCTTTACACTTACTAAACTTTCTGGTGATGCTCCTACTATTTGAAAATCTTCATAGTCAATATAGAAAAGATATGGTGATGGATTTATGGTTCTAAGTCTTCTATAAACATCAAATGGGTCAGAATCTGTTTCAGTAGCAAATCTTTGAGAAACTACTACTTGTAATACCTCTCCTTTGTTTATATATTCTTTTGCTTTATCTACTATTAGACAGAAATCTTCTTTATTAAAATTAGACTTTATATCTTTTTCTTTTTTAGACTCCCCTGCATCCCTTATTTCTGGTATTTTGGATATCTTTGTATATATGTCGTTAATTTTTTGTATTATTTCTTCATAACTATTTGTATCTTCAGGATAGACATTATAAATTATTGATATTGTTCTTTTAAAATGGTCATAGCATATTACTGTTTTATAAAGTAATAAATATGCTTCTGGTACATTTATTTCTTTCTTATTTTTACTAGATATTGTTTCGAATTGTCTCACTATATCGTATCCGATATAGCCTAAAGCACCACCTACAAATGGTATATCTACCTCTAGATTTTCATAGTCAACTTTTATATATTCTGATATAAAGTCTAGTATTTTTCCTTCTAATGTTTTTTCTTTTTCTCCGTCTTTACTTATATTGATTATGTTTTGGTTACTTTTAATAGTAGTCACTGGGTTTTCTCCAATAAAAGAGTACCTACCACCTTTATCTTGTATATATGCACTTTCTAATAAGAACTTATATTTTCCATCTAAATTATAAAAAATGTTTATAGGTGTAGTCTGATCTCCGCTAAATTCAGTGATAACTGGAAATATAATTTTTTTGCCTTTTAAAACTTCGAATCGCTCTTTTGATACGTTAGTCATAGAAATTCCCCCTAAAATCAATTTTTGAATTAAATGATTTTGGAAATCGACAAAGTTTCTGACAAACAAAAAGAGTCACTTCATCCTTATCATGGGACGAAGTGACTCGTGGTGCCACCCATATTGATTTTATATTTATAAGAGTGATAGCAAAATCTATAAGTAAGTATAATTCTATGCAAAAAATAAAAAACATTTCATCCGTTAGGACGAAATGTTATATTTCGCTTATGCCACCCAAACATAAAATCATCTCTGTCAGGTACAGATACATTATCGATACCCTGTCTATGTAACGGTAGACCCCCGTACAATGCTACTATAGTTCGCACGTCATCTCACAGACCCATTCAATATAGACTAGAGTATCTGGCTTTCACCAACCCAGACTCGCTAAAACTTGACATCCATATCTACTATTTCTGATCACAGATTTTATTAAGTATCATTCTTTTCATCATTATATATTCTTATTTTTTCCATGTCAATATCTTTTTGAAAAATTCTGAATATTTATCTCTATAACCGCTCTAAATAAAAAGAAGCTATTAAATAGCTTCTTTTTGAATTAATATATTTTTAATAATTTGTTTTTATTATATTTTCTTTTTTGGCATTTTATCATTAGTTAATTTATCAATATTATCTTTAATTCTATCTATATCTATATTTTCATCTTTTTTAGCCACTTCAACTAAAGATGTAGCAAGTCCTGCTAAGCTTTGGATTTCTGATGGAATTATAATTTTAGTTGCTTTTCCATCTGCAGCTTTTGCGAATGCTTCTAATCCTTTTATAGATATAACTGCTTGTGAAGGTGATGCATCATTTAACATTTTTAAACCTTCAGCAGTTGCTTGTTGAACTTTTACAATAGCTTCTGCTTCACCCTCTGCTTCTCTTATAGCTGCTTCTTTTTTAGCTTCTGCTCTAAGAATTGCAGCTTCTTTTTCTGCTTCAGCCTCTAGTATAGCAGATTCTTTCCTACCTTCTGAAACTAGTATTGCTGATTTTTTCTCTCCTTCAGCTCTTAATATAGACTCTCTTCTTTCCCTTTCTGCTTTCATTTGTCTTTCCATTGCATCTTGAATTTCTGCTGGTGGAATTATATTTTTAAGTTCTACTCTATTTACTTTTATTCCCCATGGATCAGTTGCTTCATCTAAAATACTTCTCATTTTAGTATTAATAGTATCACGTGAAGTTAGAGTCTCATCAAGCTCTAAGTCCCCGATTATATTTCTTAAAGTAGTTGCAGTAAGATTTTCTATTGCTGATATAGGATTTTCTACTCCATATGTGTAAGATTTAGGATCTGTTATTTGATAATATATCACTGTATCTATTTTCATAGTTACGTTATCCTTAGTAATAACAGGTTGAGGTGGAAAATCCACTACTCTTTCTTTTAAAGATACCTTATTAGCTACCTTATCTACAAAAGGTATCTTCATATGAAGTCCTACACTCCAAACTTCTTGAAATGCACCTAGTCTTTCAATAACATATGCACTTGCTTGAGGTACTACTCTTATGTTTCTAACAATAATTATAATTGCCAATAAAGCTAGTATTAAAAGTGTTATAAGTTTCATAATAATTCCTCCTTATTTTTATTATTTTATTTTTTTTACAATCAACTTAACGCCTTCAATTCCTACTACTTCTATTTTTTCATCTTTGGCTATATCTTCTTCTCCCGATGTTTTAGCTGACCAAACTTGACCTTTAACTTTTACTTGTCCAACGCTATTTATAGTCTCTATATCTTTTATTACAATTCCTATTTCTCCTATTAGAAGATCTGTATTAGTCTTTGCATGACCTATTTTTAATAATCTTTGTGCAATGGGTCTTGTAAAATAAAGCATTACACCTGAAGAAATAAAAAAAGCTAGAATCTGAATTTCAAATGGTAAATTAAGTTCAGCCAATAGCCAAGCTATTAAAGCTCCAACTACAAACCATATACTTGTTATTCCCAACGTTGCTATCTCTACAACCCCACATATAACAGCTACTATAATCCAAAAGAGTTCTGCAGTGAGAGTAAATCCTAAAGTAGCAAATTCCATAGCTTTATACCCCCTTTTAAATTCATTAAATCACCTCTATAGGTGAAAAATCAATATAGTCACTTGAAACACAATAAAATGATATATTTTCTATTTTTCCTTCAACAGCATATTTATGTCCTTCTCCATGTAAATGTCCATATATGCATATATCAATATTATATTTTTTCATTACATCAACAAATTCATTAGGTCTTTGATCTTTAAAGTTAAATGGTGGATAGTGTAACATAACTATTTTTTTACTTACATTTTTATTTATAGAATTTATAGAAAGTTCTAGTCTTCCAACCTCTCTATTAAAAACTTTCTCATCATGTTCATTAAATTCATCACTATCCTTTGGTGGCCATCCCCTAGCACCACATATACCTATATCATTATATATATAACTATCGTTATGAAGAAAATGAATAGTTTTAAAATTAAGTGAATTTAATTTATTTTTAGTTTGCCACCAATAATCATGATTTCCTTTACTTATTATTTTAGTACCTGGCAATTTTTCAATTTTTCCTAAGTCTTTACACACATCTTCTAATTTTAATCCCCATGATATATCTCCTGGTATTAAAACTAAATCATCTTCTTTAACAATGTCTTTCCAATTATTAATTATTTTTTCCTCATGATTAATCCAATTCTCTCCGAATATATCCATTGGCTTTTCCCCTAAAGGGTCTAAATGTAAATCTGCTATTGAATATATGCTCATATTTCCTCCTATTTTTTATACTTAAAGTTTATTCTAAACTTTAAGTATAAAATAGCTAATATTTCAGTTTTTTCATAGTTAAAGTATATGTTTAACTTAATTTAGTTAAAGTCTTACATTAAGTTTTTGTTCTATATTTTATATCTATAAAAATTATATATTATAAAATTCTAAAATACATCAAAAATCCTACATACATTTCAACATTTTATTTTTTATTTTAATATCTCTTAAAGTTAATCTTTAACTTTGAAATATCTTGAATATAGAATTTAACTCAATAACTTTTATTATTTTGATGTAATCACTTTAACTCTAAATGTCTATATTTGTATAATTATATTTCATTTTATTCAATATTTCTCTTTCTCTCGTATGACAAGTAAATACTATAATCTGTCTATTTTTACTTTCTCTATTCAATACTTCCAATATATTTTCTAATCTTTTGTTATCATATTGAATAAAGCAATCATCTAATATAATTGGCAAATGTCTTTCTCTATTTATTATATCATTTATACCTAACCTAGTTGCAAAGTATATTTGGTCTATCGTTCCATTACTTAGTGAATTAATGTTTATAAATTTCTCTCTAGAATCTATGATCTTTATATCCAAATTTTCTGTAATTTTAACTTCACTATATTTCCCATTAGTTATATTGCTAATTACTTCTCCAACTAAGCTATTTAATTTTGGAGAAAAATCTCTCTGAATATTTTTAGATATTTTCTCTATAGTTTCCTTGGCTAAATTAAGAGCTTTTAGTTCTTTATCATACTTTTCTTTTATTTTTATTTTGCTACTAATATCTTCTTCTACGTTATCAATATTTCTTATATTATCATATAACATCTTAATATTTTCTTCTAACCTGGCTAATTTTTCTCTTTTATTTGATATTTCACTATTTATATTTTCAAAGCTTATTTTTAGCTCTTCTTTATCATTTTTTTCTACATTTTTAAAACTCATATTCTCCATTTCTATCAATTTTTTGTCAACTTCATTTATGCTCATATTTCCTAATTCATTATTGAGTAAAGTTTCATTATTTTCTATCTCATAAACTATTTTGTTATATTCATCTCTTTTTTTAAGCCCTAATCTAAATTCTTCTAAGTTATTAAATCCATTTTGATCTAATTTCTTCTTGATTTGTATTTGAGTATTTCTATATCTTTCTTCCATTTTTTCTATTTCATCTGACAATTCTTCTAATTGTTCTTTTAACATATTTTCATGTCTTTTTAAATCTAAATATTTATTATAATCATTTTTCAAATCTACCATATATTCTTGTGTAATATTTGTATTCATCTTAAATCCAAATAATAATTCATGAATTTGACTTTCATATTTATCTATATCTATTAATATACTCTGTTTCTCATTCTTAAGCTCAGCTGTATCTAATCCTAAATGTTCTTTAGCTATTAATTTATCTTGTAATTTTTTTAAATCTACCTTACTGTTACAGTTATATTTTTCCAGTATACTATTTAAGTCATCATTAATTTTATCTATAGAGCTGTTTTTTAAACTTATTTCTTTTTTAGAGTTATCTATTTGATCTTTAAGTTCAGATACGTCTTTTTTTAGTTTTTTGTTATTATATAAATTATATATAGAAATTAGTGCTGTTATAATAGATATTATAATAATTTTATAATTAGTATTTAAAGCTGTTATAAATAAAATTATTGTTGAGAATATGAATATCCAACTAAATAATGTAGATTGTTTCAAACTTTTTGTCTTTTTATCAAGGTCTGTATCATAAAATAATATTTTACTATCATCTATACTATATATTAGTTTATTTTTTTCCTCTTCTTTTTCTTCATAAGTGTATATATCATCTTTTATGCAAAAATATTTATCATCTATGTCCATATCTGAAATATTCTTTAGTTTGCTATAGATATATTCTAATCTTTCTTTTTTCTTCTCCATTGAGTTCCATAATTCAAATACTTTATTTATATCATTTTCAGATAGCTCTTCAAACTTCCTTAAATCTTCTATTTCTTTATCTAGCTTTTCAATCTTACTTTTCATTACTTCATATTTACTCTTTAATTCGTTAATATTTTCTTTTACATTTTTAGATGTACTTTCTAGCTTTATAGTATCTGCGTAATCATCTTCGTTTATATTACTATATACCCCTAATTGTTCTTTAGCAATATTCAATTTTGTTATTTTTTGACCTAGTTTTTTAATATTGGTATATTTTTTGTAAACTTCATAATAAGATATATCCTTTATATTATTTTCTATGCTTTTTCTTTCATTATCTAGTTTCCATATATCCTTTTTTATATTGTTTATTTGAATTTCAATTTCTCTTATATCATTTAGTGTACTTAACACCATACTTTTTTCTTTTTCTAATTTACATATTTCCTCGGCAATTTTTCCATATTGAGATTTTTTTCTACCTATTTTCCCTATATCGTCTATCTTATTTTGTAATTTTTCTATTACACTCTTAATAGAGATTTCTTCGTCTAGTGTACCGCCTAAGTTTATTAGATTGTCTTTCACTTCTTTAGCCAAACTATCTTCTGTTTTAGAACATAGTTGTTTTGTACTTATAGTATTATTAAATACAACACTATTTAATCCTAAATGCCGTGAAGCTGGTTGATGAAGTCTAGTTACATTATCATATTCAAACAAATAAGTTATATCTTCACCAGTTTCTTCATCAAAAATCTTTACATCACTATTATCTTTTAAAAAGTTTCTTTCAATTCTATATAACTTATTTTCATATTCATATTTAAGAATTCCACAGTATTCTGTTGAATTCATAGGTAGATATTTGTCATAATCTTCTAAATAAGTTCTTCTTTTAGTATAAGGCTTAAAAAACCCAAAAAACATTCCTTCTATAAATTTATGAATAGTAGTTTTTCCAGCTTCGTTTTCTCCATATATTATATTTATTCCATTATTTAACTCTATTTTCTTGTTTTTAAACTTTCCAAAAGAATTTATCATTAATTCTTTTATTATCATAGTTTCACCTTCTCACTTAGTAAAACATCTAGTCCATAATATAAGGCTTCTTTATTTATCTCATCGTCTAATCCTTCTTTTTCAATCTCTTTTATAAAAAATCCGATTATATTGTCAGCATTTTTTTTATATATCTCTTCAATATCATAGTTAGGATTAGTTTCGTCTATTATTTCTATATAATCGAAATATTTTTTTATGTTATCTTTAATATAATCATCAATTTTAACATCTTTATCTCTTATACCCTTTACTGTTATCTTACATATGCTATTTTTCTTATTTTCATCAGAAACACATTCTATAATAGACTGAATTATGTCATCATAGTTCATACATTCATCTATGACAATATCTTTCACAATTAATTTTCTCTTACTAATTGATCTGAAGTTCATATTTGTATGATCAAGTGATATTTCTCCTTCTATGATACCATGTTCTCCTATTTCACCAAAATCTAATGGTTCAGGACTTCCACAGTAAGCTATCTTATCAGTTATAAACTGATGCTTATGTATATGTCCTAAAGCAACATAATTAAATCCAGATCTTATTAATTTTTCTTTGTCTATAGGTAGGTATTCTGAGTTTTTATTAAATATATCTCCATGAGCTAGCAATATGTTTATTTTATTACTATCTTCTATACTAACTTCGTCTAAGAGCTGATTTTTTTCCTCTTTCTTGCTCCAACTTAGCCCCCATATTACAGTATTTATATCATCAAATTCTATTTTACATACCTTATCTTCTCTAATTATATATACATTCTCAGACCAGTTTCCCAAATTATATATTGATTTAGAGTTCAGTGGGTCATGATTTCCTGCTATTATTACTACTTTTGTATTTGCAATCTCTTTAAATTTACTTTCAATTTTTCTTATATCATTAACTGTACAATATTTGTCTTCAAATAAATCTCCAGATATCAATAATAAATCACTACTTGTTTCTTTACATCTTTCTATTATATTACTAAACGTTTCCCATATTTCTAATCTCCTCTTGTGTGCAAATTCTGAGTCAAAATTAATATTTTTAAACTTTAGCCCTAAATGTAAATCTCCTGTATGTATGCATTTTATCTTATGCATTTTCATCAACTCCAAACTTCGTTAAAATATTTATATCTATAATTTCTTTTTCATAACTGTAGCTGTCAACAGGTTATTTGACCAATTTAAATTTACTTCTTTAACTCTTCTAAAACCATTTTTTATCCAAAATCTAAATACTTCTACATTATATTCATTAACTACGTCTATTCTTATAGATTTGTGCCCTAGTAATTTAACATATTCTTCGAAACGTAAATATACCTCTTGTCCCAATCCTTTATTTGAAAACCTATTGTGTAACATTAATAATGATAAATACGTTTCATCATCGATTTTAAAGTCCATTATACCTAATATATCATTTGAATGTTTATCTGTTATTTTACATGATAAAAATCCACATTTTTTCATATCTTCAAGTTCTTTTTCTATCCATTCTGATGAAATCTTATTTACACCTAAATGTTTTATTAGAAACTCTTCATTTGAATTATAAATTTCTGTAACCTTATCTACATCACTATATTTTAATAAATCTATATAGCATATTTCAGTTTCTAAAAACACAATCTCATCCCCTATTTCTCATCAATACCAATATGTGATATTAAATCTATCTTGAAGATATTATACCAAAGATTCCCTTAGATAAAAGGACAAATACTATTTTAATTAATATCAATAATGTTATTTTTCTGGAATTCAAAGTAATTAGTTCTAATGTTTAGTTGAAACTACTAATATATTAATATATAATGTGTCTAATCAACTAAATTTTACCAAGATAAGGGAGGTTTTTACATGAAAACTAAAAGTATTATTATATCCTTAGCTTTATCTATAATATTATCAATATCAATGCTCGGTACTGCTATAGCACAAAATAGTACGACTACAGTATCAAGACTAGACTTTGTTAAAAAAGTAATTGATAGTAATAAAATTGAATTAGTTAAAGAAAGTAAATCTTCTTTTGAAGATGTTAAAGGCGAAAAAGATATTCAATATGTACAAACAGCTTATAAAAAAGGTTTAATATCAGGATATGGTAATAAATTTAATCCTAATGATCCTATAACTAAAGAACAAGTAGTTATTGTTGTTGTCAAATCTTTAGTATCAGATTCTACAGTACAAAAGTTTACTGGTAAGGATTTTAATGACACAGTACAATTTACTGATAAGAATAATGTTTCTGGCTGGGCAAAACCATACATAACTTACGCTGTTAAAAATAATCTTATAGACTATAAAGGTAACTTTAATCCAAAATCTAATATAACATTAGAAGAAATAAATAAAATATTAGATAATGCCAAATCACTTTATAATACTGTTCTTACTCGTGAAGGATTAACAGCTTCTCAATTATTTGAAAAAAGTAGTGAAGAGATGAATAAGCTTTCTTCATATAAGTTTAAAAGTGAAGGAACTTCATCTTCTAAAGTTTCCTCTATAGAAAATGGTAAAGAGGAAGTACAACAATCTACTTCTATAGATGTTGTTAATGGTATATTTGAAAAACCTGGAAAATTCTATGCTAGTTCAGTTTCTAAGGCTAACAGTAACGGGGAAAATGTTGAAATAAAACAAGAAGTACTTATTTCAGAAGAGGACAAAATACTATATATGAAGTCAGATATTGATCCTGAAAATGATAAATGGATAAAAATTGACTTAAATCCTATATTGGATAAGATAGGAAAATTGTCTTCTAAAACAAATTTAGGAGATTTAACAAGTATAAATAATAACTTAGATCTAGCAAAACAACAAGAATTATTTGGATCATACGTTAAATATGGTGAAGATGTGGTTGTAGATGGTCAGAAGTACTACACTATTGATCTAGATTTAGACAACGAAACATTTAAGAAAATAACCTCAGAAATATCGAACACAGTAATAGATAGCTTATTTGATGAAATAGCTAAGGCAGATCCTGATAATCAAGAATTAAGTAAGGATGAATTTAAGTCTATATTTAATGAATTATTAAATAGTATGGATATTTCAACTAAATATAAATATTATATAAACAAAGATACTAAGTTAGTTGATATTTCTGATGTAAAACAAAATGTATCTATGAAAAATAATTTTAGTACAGAAGGTAATGATGTTTCAGTAAATATTACAACAAATAGTGATATTAAGCTAAAATTCTTTGATTTTAATAAACCTGTAAAATTCCCTAAAATAGATAAAAAAGATGTTGTTAATATTGAAGATGCATTTAAAATATCTGACGATGCAGAAACTGAAGGATTACAACAAAATATCATTAATAATATAACAGGTGTTAATATTCCTAGTAATATATTTAAAAAATAATGTAAAAAAAGAGTCTCTGAAGATTAAAAATATCTTATAATTAAATAAAAAAAGCTTCTCTCTGTTATTAATTTTAAATATAAAACAGAAAGGAGCTTTTTTTAATTTTACATTATTTTTCTAACAATTAAATCTTTCAAGTTATGTCTATTAAATCCAAGGAAGTGCTGATAATACTGCTGATACAATTATTGTTGTTACAGCCATTGACGTAACATTTCCTATAGTAGGATGAAAATCTTCTGGCAACTTATCACAGAAATATTCACCTAATGGTGGTCCTATTATAGCACCTAATATACCTGCTATTAAAGCTACTTGTATAGTACTTCCAAACATCAAGACACATCCAGGGCCTACACTTACTACTGGAATAAATGTAGCATACCATCCCTTTTCTACGTATTTATTGAAATATAAAAACTACTAATAAAAACAAGTGTTTTTAGCAATTTTTTATACAACACTATTATAATTTTGTTGACTTTAGTTAATATAGTGGGATTGATCTAGTTAAAAAATTATTATAATTGACAAAATTATATAAATTAAATGATTTTTATTAGATACAACTTTTATGGCTAATTTTATTAACAAATCTAAATTTCTTAACTTCTTGATTTTTACTAAAAAAACTTTTATACGATGTTAAAATAAAAGAAGAGATAAATCTATCCCTTCTTTTTATTTTTTGTTTTTAATAGTCTAGATGTATCTAGACTATTATCTTCGTTCTTTTTATTATTTGTATTTTCTTTCTTTTTAACATTATCATCTTTTTTATTATTAGATGATATTACGTCATCTAAGTTAATATCTGATTTGGCAGTATTTGATTGTGAATCAAAAGAATTCTGTGCTTTACGTTTGCTAGACTTACTCTTACTTTTAATCTCTGATTTATACTCATGTAACTTTTCGCCTATGACTTCTAGCTTTTTGAACTTTATATTTAGTCTTCTTAAGGCTATGTCTAATAACATGAGTAAAAGAGCTAAAATAAGTAGTATATAAGATAAATCTTTCAATCCATATATTCTTTCTAAATCATTTTTGAATACGTCTTTAGGTTTAGTTATGAACTTTCCGTTACTTCTTTTTACTAAAGTATCTATCTTATTATCTAAAGATGTATAATCATATTCTTTAGGATAGTTTATAGCTATAGATTCTTTAGCACTATTAACTATCTTATCATCTTTGTATTGATTTACATTTATAGTATATACTCCATTTGACTTTATAGGTATAGTTCCCTTAAACTCTCCTGGTTTCGATGCTTGTAAATCTATGTTTATAGTCTTAAGCTCTGGTGTTACTATTGTAGCCTTAGTCTTATAGCTATTATCATTTTTTCCTGTATTCTTTACTATTATTTCTTCTTTATTTCCTATAGTCTTAGATTCTATAGATAAGTTTTTATTATTTACGTTAGGGAAAGTCCACTGAACCATGTTTCTAAAAAGCTCTGTTCCTTCATTTGTTCCTAAATAGCTAGAGCTCCATCTACCATTTACATCTGATGTCCAAGCAACTGTCTTTCCTAGTCCATATTGCCAAGATGCTAGTAGAGGATCTTGTTTATCGGTTTTTAATATAACATCTGCAAGTTTCTTTTCAGAAGTTCCTATATAACCATCAATTTGTGGTATCCCATTTTTAAGGGATGTGGCAATATCATGTGGCTGAGATAACTCTGGAATAAACGATCTATTATTTATATAACTCTTTGATGCCAAAGAAGTTTCCTTTGTAAATATCTTTGGTATAGAAGAATATTCATCAGCAAAATAGTATCTTCCTCTACCCTCTTCAGCTATCATTTCTAGTAACTGTGTATCTGCATCTCCCCCTACAGCTACTGTGGATACTGTTATATTATCTTTTTTCATATTCTCTAATAGTTCTTCATATCCTGTTCTTGAAGATTGTCCGTCAGTCAACAGTATAATATGTTTTAACTTAGTATTAGTCGTCTTCAATTCTTCATATGCCTCTTCAAGAGCTGGTAATATACTAGTTCCTCCATCAGCACGTATTGTACCTATATTGTTTTTAATCTTATCTTTATTTTTTACAGATGACATTTTAGTAACCCAATGTACAGTATCATTAAAAGCTATAACCCCTACTTTATCACTACTTTTTAATGTATCGACAGCCTTTATAGATGCATCTTTAGCCACTTCTAGCTTATCTTCTCCACCTACTCCTGACATACTGCCAGACTTATCTATAACTAACATAAGTCCAAGACTTGGTATTTCTCCTTTTACCTTCATTTCCATATTTACTGGTAGCATTTTCTCTATTAATGTTTCTTGATATCCCCCTAAAGCATAACTATTTTCTCCACCAGTAACTACAAGTCCTCCACCATAGTCTTTTACATATTTCTCTAAAGCACTTATAAATTTTTCACTTACATTTTCTAGTGAAACATCACTCATAATTATAGAGTTGTACCTTGATAGTTTATCTAAACTTGAAGGTACCATATAGTCTCTTACATGTTCAACATCTATATTAGCTGATTGAAGTATCTTTCCAAGTTCTCTTCCTTCATCATTTGCTCCACTTATTATAAGTACATTAGCCTTTCCTTCTATTTGAGTATATGCAGAATATTCGTTGTTTTGTGATATTGTATCATTCTTAGCACTTATAGATGCTTTATATGTTCTTATACCAGTTCCATGAGCATTATCTTGAAATACAAATCTATTAATTCCTTTTTCCAAAGATACTTCTTTCTCTCCGACTATATTTTGATCTGAATATAGTGTAATTTTACCATCAGTTTTAGTATTACTATATACCTCTACAGTAATATCAAAGCTTTGATTTTCATGTAATCTTTTAGGTATATTCACCTTATTAATTTGCACTTCTTCTGTGTAGTTTTTCTTTGTTTTTAGAACTTTTAAATCTACATTGTTACTTTTTATTATTTCTCCTTCCTTTAAGCTATCATCAACATTTTCATATCCATCAGTGAGAAGGACTATTCTTTTCATAGTATCTTCTGACATTAAGCCTTGTGATACCTTAAGGGCTTTTTCTATATTAGTAAATCGTTCATCTGGTTTAGTATCAAATTCATAGAACTTTAATTGATCATTTACTGCATTTTCGACTTCTGTACTTCCTCCAAAAGTTACAATACCTACTTTATCTTTTTTTGAAGTATACTTTAAAGACTCTTTTATAAAGTCCTGAAAATGACTATGATCATTTTTAGTACTTTCAGATAAGTCTACTGCAAATATTGTAGTTGTAGTATCTATATATGATTTTAAACTAAGACCAGCTATAGAAAATACAAGAAATATAATTATTAGACTTCTTATGCCTAATATAAGTCTTCTTTTTTGCTTACCTAGCCTTGATAATCTTTTACCAAAATAAAAAGTAAAAAATAAAAGGAACGGTATTAATACTAACCACCATGGGTTTTCAAAACTAATTATCACGATTATACACCACCCATTCTATAGCTAGAATGATTAAAGCTATTAATAATAGTATATTTTTCAAATCTTTTCCACTGTTGCTTTTTTCACTTTTCCCTTTAGATTTAATTGAAATTTCTTTATCCTCAGATATATTTTGTCTAGATTCCTTTTCTGTATTTACATTAGATACAAAGTAGTTTTTCAATGTACCTTTTTCGTTTTTTTGCTCTATAGTATATACTCCTACTTTTCCTGTATCTGCAAAAGGAGTTAAAGGAAATGGTGGTGCTATCTTAGTCTTTTCACCTTCTGGTTTTATAATATATACTTCTTTAGTTGTAGGAGTTACGTCTATCTTTACCTTTTCTCCTGATAAAATTGAAGTCTGATCTTGCTTATTTAAACTAAGTGTATAATCCATTACATTTTGTATGAATATAGGAAAATCCATTTTTAAAGGTAAATCTGTATCATGTATGTCAAAACCAGCTAATACATACTTTTGATTTTGTTTTTCTCCTTTTAATATAACAGGCTTGTCCTCAAACGTAACTATAGGAGTCATCCAACTAGGTGTATCTATAGTTTTTGCTTTTTTTATACTAAAATCTAAATTTACATATCTAAATAACTCATCATTATTAAGTTTTAAATTTCCTTGTGTATTAATATCTGATATTTTAAAAATATCATTTTTAGGTGGATTAAATATTAATATATTTCCATCTTTAGGTAAACTTTTAGGAAGAACTCCATCAAATATATATAAATCAAAACCTTTAAGATTATCGTCATTTAATTTTTCTTTTGACTTATACAATTCTATATTATTATTTATAGTAATAGCCTTTTCTAAAAATACATTATCATTTCCAATAAACAGAACCTTTTTCATAGTGCTACTATTTACAACATGATATCTAGTGTTATCTATTTTTAGCCTATCATCTATGTCTGCTTCAGCTTTAAGGATATTTATATTCTTATCTATATTTTCATAATATATTTCCTTACTTTCATTTGGCTTTACACTTACATTTTGTACATCTATAATCTTTTCATCTCCATATAAAGATAGTTCAAATCTAGATTCTTTATTTGAATGATTTGTAACTCTAACCAAAGCTGTATTATTTTTTTCAGATGTAGAGTGTGATAATGCATCTATACTTATATTGGCATCTGGCTTACTTAAATTATATACTTTTATATTTTCATTATTAGTTTTTATATCTTTATCTGTATAAAAAAATATATTATAACTTTTCATATCTTTTGATAAGGCTTTGACTAGGGATATGGCCTCTTCTGTATTTTCACTTTCACTTGTAACTTTTATTTGTGACAATTTATTCTTTAACATAGTTTTATTTTTAGAGTTTCCTATAATAGTTTTAGGATTATTACACATAGATATTAAAGTAACCTCTGTGTTTGGTCTTTTATTGTCTATTATCTTCTCAATCTCAATTTTTGCAAATTCGAAAGCATTTCTATCTTTATCATACTTACTTTGCATACTAGCAGAAGTGTCTAATACTAAAATTAAATTATCTACGTCTTCATTACCTATTAATATATGGGGTTTAGCTAGTACCAAAACTACTATAGAAAAAAATATTATTTGTAAAATCATAAGTATATTTTTTCTAAGTTTTTGCCACGGCTTATTAGCTTCTATGTCTTTTAACACTTTGTCCCATAGATAGTTACTAGAAATTATTACTTCTTCATGCTGTTTTCTAAGTAAGTACATTAATATTATAGGAATCAACCCTAAGAAAAACAAAAAATATAAAGGAGAGTAAAACCTCATTTCATCACCTCAAAATTCCAGCCTTAACTAAGTTATCAAAAACAACCTCTTCTATAGATATTTGATTTGATAAAAGGCTATAGTAACATCCATATTTCCTACAGATTTCTTTTATATTTCCAATAAATCTTTTTAGTGTTTCTTCATAAGAATCTATTGTATTAGAGGAAATATATACGTCTTTCTCTTCATTTGTTTCACTATCTATTAATCTAACATCTCCAATGTATTCTGGACTTAATTCTTCTCTGCTTAAGGTGTGTAGTATAATCACACTTTGGTTCATATAAGCTAAGTATTTTACTATTTCCTCTAAGCTATCTGTAAATAAATCTGAAATTATTATTGAGATTCCTTTTTTATAAGTATTAGATTTAACTACCTTAAGTAGATCATTAGTCTCTTCAAATTTTATATTTCCGAGATAGTCAATTATTTTATAAAGAGAGTTTTTACCACTAAGATTTTCCAAAGTATCTATCTTATTATTATTTGAACAATGAATATGTACTCTATCTAAATTCACAGTACTTATATATCCAAATACTAAAGCTAGTTGTTTTGATATAAGAGACTTCTTAGGATTACCAAAGTCCATTGACTTAGTAGTATCTAAAAATATATTTATAGTTGACTGCCTTTCTTCCATAAACAGTTTTATGAATAGTTTCTCAAACCTTCCATAAGCATTCCAGTCTATTTTTCTAAAATCATCCCCTGGAGCATATTCTCTAAAATCGGAAAACTCTACTGATGATCCTTTTGCATTTGATTTTCTTCCACCAGTATATCCTTTATTTAGAACTATGTTAGTATTTAACTGTAGTCTTTCTAGTTTTCTAATTAGGCTACTTTCTATAATTGTATCTTTCATATTTATCAATCCTTAAAGATTATTGTATATCACTTATAATTGCTTTTATTACATGGTCAGAATCTATATTATCTGATATAGCTTCAAAATTTAGTACAATTCTATGTCTTAATACAGGATAAGCAACATAGTTTATATCATCAAAGGAAACATTGTATCTTCCATCTATAAGAGCTTTTACCCTCGCTGCTTTTACAAGAGCCTGAGCCCCCCTCGGACTTGATCCAAATCTAATATACTTTTTAGATACTTCGGTACTTAGATCACTTTCTGGATGAGTCGAATGTATAATCTTCATTGCATATTCCATAACATGACTTGCAACTGGAACTTCTTTAGCTATATTGGATAATTTTATTATTTCTTCTCCATTAGTAACTTTTTTTAGCTCTACATTATTAGTGGTAGTAGTTAGACCCACTATTTTACTTAGTTCATCTAAGCTAGGAAATTTAACATCTAATTTAAACATAAATCTATCCATTTGTGCTTCTGGTAGTGGATATGTTCCTTCCATTTCTATAGGGTTTTGCGTTGCTAATACGAAAAAAGGCTTATTTAGACTATAAGTACTATTTCCAACTGTAACAGTTTTTTCTTGCATAGCCTCTAACATAGCACTTTGTGTTTTAGGAGTCGATCTATTTATTTCATCTGCTAAAACTATATTGCTAAATACAGGTCCTTTCTGGAATGTTAAAGTATTTCTTCCATTGTCATCATGAGTTATTATATTTGTTCCTACAACATCTGCAGGCATTAAATCCGGTGTAAATTGTATCCTTGAAAAATCCAAGTCTAGTACTTGTCCTATAGCTTTAACTAACTGAGTTTTTCCTAGTCCTGGGACACCTTCCAATAAAACATTTCCTTCACAAAGTATTGCTATTAAAACTTGCTCTACTATTTCTTCTTGTCCAATTATAGCCTTATGAATTTCTGACTTTATATTATTAAACTTTTCTTTAAACTCGGTGATGTCTTTTTCACTATATTGCATAATATCCCTCCTACTTTATTCAAGTTCAGTAAAGTATTTTTTTATAACATTTTTCATAGCTTGAGGTATTTCTTTTGTTTCCATCTTTTCAAACTCACTTTGTTTATAACTATTCAATACTTCATTGTAAGGTATAGAATCTCCAGCTTCGTCTCCAAGTTTTTTAGTCTGTATAGTTTTACTGTCTCCTGTATTATTCTTATTTACTTTTACTTGAGCATCATGTCCATTTTTATTTGAATTTTTAGGAGTAAATATTTTTTCATAATCTTTAACTATACCTGTACTTGTATTATTTCTTCCTCCACCTTGTCCGGAACCAGCGCCAGCCCCTTGACCAGAGCCACCATTTTTACTAGTGCCTCCGCCGCCCTGACCATTTCCTTGATTATTTCCATCATTGCCTTCATTTGAGCTATTGCTTTCACTATTCGTCTGATTGTTTTGTTTGGAGCTATTATTTGTTATAGAGTTATTCTGCAAGTCACTTATTACTCCATCAATTTCAGATACTAGTTCATCTACAGAACCTAGATCTATATCATTTGCTAAAGCATTAGCAAGTTTTTCTCCAATATCGTTTAACTTACTAGATAGCTTATTTAAATCTCCGCTTTCTATAGCTTCATCTATATCCTGTGATATCTTTTTTAAAAGCTCTGATAACTCTTTATTTTCTTTTAAGCTTTCAGCTAATTCTTTCATTTCTTTGGATGATTTCTTTAATTCTTCTTTATTAGAATTTTTAAGTTTGTTTTCTAATTTTTTTGTATCTTTCTTAATATCTTCTAAACCTTTTTTCTTCAACTGTTCTCCTAAATCTTTAGTAATTTCTTTTTTAGATAAATTTTCACCTATATTTTTTAATTTTTTATTAGCTAAGTCTTTACCTATCTTTTTCATATCTTTTTTTGACTTTAGTAGATTCTTCTGAGCTTCTTTTAAATCTTTGCTTCTATTAATAGTTGACTTTAACTTTTTAAGATTACTTTTTATCTCTTTCTTATCTTTTAAAGCTAGTTTCTTATCATTTTCTACTTTTTCAATAAGTTCATCTATTTTTTTCTCTTTCTTCTTAATTTCCATCTTACTTTGCTCTAATTGTTTTGACTCTTTATATGTAGAAGTTTCGATAAACCCTACTAAAGTAGCACAAATCAAAATGGTAAAAGTAATTAATAATATCTTTTGTGAGGGTTTTATAACTATTTTATTCTTTAGAGAACTCTCTTTTAGTTTCTCTAATGTATCATTCTTCTGCATAATAGATATATCTGATGTATCCCCTATAAGTTCTAGTGATGTAGCAACTCTCTCTTTTAATTCAAAAGAGTCTATAACTTTTGCGGTTTCTTTATAAGTTGGTTTCTTATAAAAAGACCAAATAGTTCCTCCTATTAAGGACAATAAAAATACTATTGCTATTTTTTGCCATATAAAGGTTATAGGTACTATCTTAGATAGCACCATAACCCCAAAAGTAATTATAGAAAAAGCAAGTATAGAATAACTTAAATATTCTATTAACTTTTTAAAATAAAGTTTTATTCTAAATGGCTTTAAAAGCTCTAATATTTTATTATCAAGCATTATATACCACCCTCAGTATTAGTACTTCTTTTTAACCCTATCTTTTTCATAGGATTTATTTTTACAGATGATACATATAGTAATATTCCTGACATTAAGAGACTGATTAATATATTTATTAATAGTACTGATACTAGATTAACATTTTGTATATTAACAAGATCTCTTATTAGCTTTGTACTATCTGCTATTTTAGCTAAGATAGTTGATAATCCTGTAATAGGACTGAAATATAAAGGTATAGGCATACTTTTTAATTGGTTTATACCTTTAGGACCATAATAAAATATCATCATAAAAACTACTATGACATATGGTAACAGAACTATCACTCCACTTATAATATAACTTATTATAGTTGATGTAGTAGTCTTCTTAAAAAATGTCGAAGTAAATATCCCTACACTTCCAAATAATATTGCTGTTACGACATAAAAAGAAAAAATAAGTAGAATATTTCCTGGGGAAACACTCCCAAAAAGAAATATTATGCTAAGTATTGGAATAGATGCTACTAATAAAAGTAATATTTCTGCAATAGATGACATTAACTTTCCTAATATAATAGACATGCTTGATAGTCTAGTACATATTAATAAGTCTAATGTTCCTCTCTCCCTTTCACCCGAAATGCTACTACATGTAGTTGCAGGAGTAATTCCAATTATCAACATTAATTGTGCAGCTGATATAGCAATAAATATTCTTCTTGCTAATGCAGGGTTTATACCATAATCTCTATCTGTAAAAACAATTTCTGGAGAAAGAAATACTATAAAACAGATTAATATTGCTAAATAAAGAGTCATTATCCCTACAAATTTCCAACTTCTCATTTTAGTTTTTATTTCTTTTTTTAATATCGGGTTCATTATTCATTTCCCCCTTTCGTAACTTTCATAAATATCTCTTCTAAATTGTCTTCAGTTAAACTAAAAGAAGTAACAGGTATTTCTTGGAGTATCATATGTTTTAGTAACAAATACATTTCTTCTTCTCCACCTTCATATTCTACTTCTAGAGTTTCACCATTAGAGTGGATATCTCTCACTAATGGCTGTTCTTTCAAGAATTTTATAGCTTTTTCTCGTTCTTTTAAAACTTTTATTTTTATAACACTATTTTCTTTTTGTATCTTTTCCATTATTTCATTTACAGATCCTGTTACAATCACTTGGCCATTTTCTACAATTCCTATTCTAGTACAAAGCTCCGCTAACTCTGGCAATATATGCGAACTTATTATTATAGTTTTTCCCATATCTTTTAGCTCTCTAAGAATTTCTTTCATTTGAACTCTAGCTCTAGGGTCCATACCAGATGCAGGCTCGTCTAGTATAAGTAGTTTAGGATTATGCATAAGACATCTAGCCAGACACAGCTTTTGCTTCATACCCCTTGATAGTGAATCTACATAAACATTTTTTTTATGTTTTAAATCTACTAATTCAAGTAGATCATCTGATACTTCTTTTATTTCTTCTTTAGATAGACCAGCTACATCTCCGTAGAATTCTAAGTATTCATTTACTTTAAGATTGTCATATACTCCGAAAAAGTCTGGCATATATCCTATACTTCTTCTGGCATCTTCTATATTTTTAGATATATCTATTCCGTCTATATATACTTTTCCTGAAGTTGGTCTTAAAAGAGTAGATATCATCTTAAAAGTAGTTGTTTTTCCTGCTCCATTTGGTCCTACAAATCCAAAGATTTCTCCATTTTTTACCTCTAAAGATAGTTCATTAACAGCAGTAAATTTCCCATAGTTTTTAGTTAGTTTTTCTATTCTTAACATTACTTAGCTACCCCCTTTAGAGAGAAACTTGGATATTCCACAGTGCCATCATGTCCAGCTATCAATTTAACTACTACTCCTTTATATTCATCATAGTATAACTCCTTATTACTACTATCTATTTCAATAGATTTTTTACTTGATGTATCCCAATTTTTAGTTTGATTATTATATATATAAGCGATACCACCAGGATAATTTCCTTGTCCAGTTGTCTTTATCTTCATACTTTCAATATCTATATTTTTAGGAGACTTAAATGAATATATCGCATGTCCTTGTCCTTGAAGTAACTTATCATATGGACTAGCAAATCTTAATCCTTCGATTTCTAACAGTTTAGGTGTAAATACATTCTCTGATATACTAATTTTTTCACCTTTATCATACTTTATATCTAAAGGGATAATTATCAAATTTTTATCTACCCTTTCAGGAGTTTCACCATTAATCATTATGTCATCAGATATATTATCTTTATTCCATCCAATAAGAATAGCTGTATTATCATCATTAAGCCCATAATCTTTTAAAAAGTTGTCTGAAAGTATTTCTCTCTTTAAATCTTTACTGAAAATGTGGTTCTTCTCCTTTGAGTTATAAGGATATATACTTTCAGTGAAAGAATATATATCAGCGTTTATTCCTGGAGTTTTCTTCATTTTCTTTAGACTTACATCTATATCTTTTTTAGAATTTTTATCTATATTTCCAACTTTATAAACTAAATTGTTATAAATAAGTAGTGTATCCTTTAAATCCATATGTGATTTATTTATTATATTTCCTTGTAAGTTATCTTTTGATATTTTTATATTAGGTATATCTATACCATTTATATTTTTATTACCTTCTAAACTTATCTTTTCAGATTTCCAGCTAGCCGCTTTTCTGTATATCAAATTATTTTTTTCATTAAAATTAATTTCAACTTTTCTTTTTTCTATCGATTCGTCATCATTGTAAATATCACTTTGTTCTGGTGATAAATACATATTCTCTTTAGCTTTTATACCTAAGTCTTTAGTTTTATGTGTAATGATCCCAGTTTTTGTATAAATGTTGGCATTATTTGAATTTTTATTGAACTGTATTACCGATACATTGTTGGCAAGTACATTATATGTCTTTATTTTAGTCCCCCATATATACATTGATATAGCAAATGTTAAGGCTATAATAGGTATAGTAACCCATCCTTTTTCTCTCTTATCAAGTTTCTTTAATATTAAATAGTTTATTGGTCCAACAATTAAAATGAATAATATTATAATTAACAGTATAATTCCAGGTGAAGGTGCTCTTTCTCCCGGTATGTTTCCAACAATACTATTTCCTCCATAATAGTGATTTTGAGTATCAATAAATTTATTAGTGCTTATATTTCCATAATTTAAAATAATATCTTTTAAAAAGTTCACATTTTCATTCCATTCTATAAACGGACTCATTCCTATATTAGTTGTAATTGTAAATATATTTCCTTTATTAAGCTTTTTATTATATACAAGTGTATTGTCACCTATATTAACTAGATTCTCAGCATCTTTGACCTGTCCAGTAGCTATTTGAATTGGATTTCCTGAATTAAATGAATATCCTGTATTTGTATTAAAATTATTAATATTTTCTACTTTCTCACCTTTAAAATAATTAATAGTATTAAGACCTTTTAGAGTTTTTTCATAGCTATCTCCAGTTCCTATTATTAAGTTTCCACCTGATCTTATCCATTTTTCTAATTCTTTAACTTGTTCTTTAGTAAGCTTCTCTGTAGCAAAATCATTTATAACTATAATGTCTAATGTCTTTAATTGTGCACTTTCATAAGGAAAATTTTCCTTTAATTTAATAGTTTTTACTTTACTTTCTTTCTTCTTTTCATTACTTTGTAAAAAAGGTATATTATTTAAGTATGCAAGACTATCATAGTTATCACTAAGAACTCCTATAAGTAATTTTTCAGCATCTTCGGCTTTCTTTACATTATTTTTTTGCTCCCATATAACATTATCTTTTTCGTCCAATATTCGTATGATTACGTTCCTATCTTTATGTATGGTCATGCCCATATCAATTTCCTTAGTATTACCCTTCTTTAGACTTAATGATTTGCTATATATATCTTCAGAAGAAGTATTCGCACCAGGCTCGTTATATCCCTTTGTTATAATCTGTATTTTACCTTCTATATCTCTAGATTCATTTTTAACTTCAATTTTTACAGGCATCATATGTTCATATCTATAACTTTGATCAAAGCCATATTCAAACTTGACTTTAAAGTTTTCATTCCCTTTTTCTTTATCTGCATAAGAAATCCGAGTACCGCATACAAAAAATATAATCATTAAGATGCTCAGTACTCTTAGCATTTTTTTTGTATTTTTAAAATACATATTCTCTATCCCCTTCCTTTTATATTTAGTAAAGTACATAAATGGTTTATATGTTAAATCCATATATTAAATAATAATATCTATGTATAATAAATACTACACTATAAATCTTAAAAATACATTACTTTTTATCTTACTTTTTAGTAAGATTTGTCATATTTTTTTAAATAAAAAGAGACTGTCCTAAATAATTTAGAGACAGTCTCTTTCTAACTTTTTTAATTTAATTTTATTCTACGTTACTTCTCCACTCTTTTAATAAAGCTATCTTACGTGATTTTTCTTTTACAGCTGGATCATTTTCTGCTAATTCTTTAGCCTCTTCATAAGAGTCTACCTTATAGATTACTAGTCCTCCACTATGATCTGTGAAAGGTCCTTTTGCAAATATTTTTCCCTCATCTATGTATTTTTGAAGGTATGCTTTGTGCACATCTAATATTTCTGCATCTTTTTCAGCATCTATTGTTTCTAAAACAGTAGCATATAAAATCATATTCTACACTCCCTTTTCTTAAGATTTTTTAACTTTTTTGCTATTATTATTATATATTGAATTTCAAATCAAATCAAACACATCATTATTTCTAATCTATATCACCTTTTTTTATTTTCTTATATCTAATAAAACATATAGCAATATACGTAATAACAAGAACACCAAATGCTATATATAAATGTAGAGAATATTTTTTCATAAATTCTAACACTATATCTATATTACCTTTATATAGCTTTCCTAAGTTAAGCATGATGAAACACCAAGGATATATTCCTATGAACGTAAATATACCGTATTTTAAAGGATCAATTTTAGCTATTCCACCTAAATATGATATATAGTTTCCCCATCCAAAGGGTCTGGATATAGCTACCGCTATCAGTCCATGCTTAGCCATTAATTCTTTAGCTTTGTCAGCTTTACTTTGAATTTTTTTCCCACACATATATAAAGCTTTCTCTCCTAGTTTTTTTCCTATCATGTAAGGTATATAACTAGATAATGTATAAGAAAGTGCCATAAATATAGATATGAAAAATATTCCTATTAGATTAGGTCTTATAATATTTCCAAATCCTAAGACAATTATAATGCCAGGAAAGGGAATAGAACTTCCTTCTAATCCCATAGAAACTATAAGTCCGAATATGCCTAATCCATGTAAAAATTCTTTTATCATAAGTATACCTCTTTAAACGTATATTCCTTCTAGTGTAACTCTTCTCTATAACAGCTTTCCAGCTTCTTCATCTACTATTATAGTTACATCCTTATGTAACTGTAATATAGAAGCAGGAACACTAGGTGTAATAGGTCCTTTAATTGTATCATAGATAGTTTTTGCTTTACTTTCTCCACTAGCTATTAATAATATTTTTTTTGCATTCATTATTGTTTGTATTCCCATACTTATAGCTTTAGTAGGTACTTCTTCAAGAGAAGCAAAAAATCTAGAATTTGCATTAATAGTGTCAATATCAAGTTCTACAAGTCTAGTATAAGTTTCAAAACTATCACTAGGCTCATTAAATCCTATATGACCATTTCTTCCTATACCTAGTAATTGTAAGTCTATTCCACCTAATTCTTTTATCTTATTTTCGTATTCTTCACAACTTTTTTCTATATCTTCAGCCATTCCATTTGGAATATTTATATTTTCTTCTTTTATATTTATATGATTTAACAAATGTTTTCTCATATAATAATTATAGCTTTGTGAATCTTCTGGATATAGTCCATAATATTCGTCTAAGTTAAAAGTAGTTACGTCACTAAAGTCAACTATATTTTTCTCATACAGCTCTATTAGTTCTTTGTACATACCTTCTGGAGTACTTCCTGTTGCGAGTCCAAGAATGCTATTAGATTTAAGTTTTATTTGCTCTGCAACTATACTAGCCGACTTTTTACTTAACTCTTGATAATCTTTTACCTTATATACTTTCATCATACCACTCCAAATATTTAGATTTATGTTATATTATAATACATATTCTTAACTTTCTTCATTATTATAGCACTTATCGAAATGTTTTCAATATTTTTATTTCTCAAGGAGATCAATTTTTAAGTTTTTTGTCTGGCTTATTAGTTCATACTAGTTTATCTTTATAAATACAAAAAAATAGAAGCATATCAAGTATTAATACATACTTAATATGCTTTATTTTAAATTATATTTGAATTACTATGATCTTGGACTTGCTGCATATCTTATTTTTAAAAATTCAGCTAGTTCCTTATCTACTGTTACTAAATCTTCTTTATTTAAATCTTTTATGGATTTTTTTCCTACAGCTTGGAGTGCCATTTTCATTTCCTCCGTACAAGAAGTTAAGAAGTTTGCTAAATTGTTTGCTGCTACATCTATATCTAACTTATCTGCATATTTTCCTTCATGTAAAGCAAGTTGAGTTGGTGGAGCTTCTGGAAGTGTCTTTACTGCTTGACATTGTACAGTTGCAAATACTGCTATAGATCCTATATATACTGCATCTGCCCCAAGTGCCTTCGCTTTTAAAAAGTGACCTGGTGTACTAAGTCCTCCAGCAACTATTATATCAAATTTATCTCTTATACCTTTCTCTTCAAGCCATTTTATAGTTCTAGATAATGTATGTAATGTAGGTAATCCTACATTATCCGCAAGAGTTGGTGGTGCTACAGCAGTTCCTCCTTCAGATCCATCTATTACTATATAATCTGCTTTTGTTTTAGATATTACTTTAAGTTCATCCTCTATGAAGTCAGTTCCAGCTATTTTTACTCCTATTGGAACATCATATTGACTTTTTAAATTGTTAATCAACTCTATTATATCTTCTGTAGAGCTAGTATTAGGCATTCTAGAATATATTGTACTATCTTCACCTTTTTGTAAGTCCCATACTTCCCTTAGATGTTCGTCTATAGTATCAGCATACTTAGTAGATTCTACTGCTCCTCCCCATGCACCTTGACCTAATTGTACTTCTATTGCGTCTAATTTACTTAGCTTTTCTGGAGTTGTCATAAGACCTCCACGATTATATTGTCCTATTAAATATTTTGTATTGCTTCTTACTTCTTCTGATACAGCTGACTCACCCGTATTTGTAGAAGTTCCTACCATTGCAGCACCTTTCGCTAGAGCCATTTTCATTCTTAGACTTAATGATCCTCCATAGGACATTCCTGTAATCATCATAGGAATATCTAACTTTAGAGGTTTTTTAGCATTTTTACCTATAGTTACGCTCATATCTATATCTTTTATACTTTCTGTAGGTAATTCAAATAGTTGCCTAGGGTTTAATAATATCTTTTCCCAAGGTGAGAGATTTATAGGGCTTCCATATGGTAAAGTTAGTACTTTACCTGTTTCAGATCTTATTGCAGCTTCTATTATAGCTCTCGCTGTAAGTTTTTGAGCAGCAGTTATAGCTATGTAAGGATTATCCGCATAATCTTCTGTAAATAGTTTCTTTATCATACTATCAGTAATTGGATCTAATGCTTTTAATAACAAAGATGTAAGCATAAAAAAACACCTCTTTTAATTAAATTATTTTAAATAAGACTAATTAAAGTTAGTGTTTCTTAGTTCAAAAATTTTATTCAATTATATGATCTTTATATTCAACTTCTAATAAATATAATCCCTTTGCTATTGCTGTATCTCCGGCTAGTTTTCTATTTTTTCCATCTAATATAGTTTTCATTTCTTCTGGCTTTTTCTTTCCTAATCCAACTTCGATAAGAGTTCCTACTATTATTCTCACCATGTTATATAGAAATCCATCCCCATGAAATATTATTTCCACTAGCTGTTTGTTTTTAATTATATCTATTGAATATATAGTTCTTACCTTTGACTTTTTCTTTGATTTATCTGTTGTAAAGCTTGTAAAATCATGTTCTCCAGTAAGGTATGTAATAGCTTTTTTTATATCTTCTAAATTTAATTCTTTTTTTATATGTACAGCATATTTTCTTAAGAATGGATCATATACATCATCATTCCATATTTTATACATGTATTTTTTAGATATGGCATTATATCTTGAGTGAAATCTTTCTTGCACTTCTTCAACATTAGTAACTACTATATCATCAGGAAGATATGTAGTTAAGAGTTTTTTTATCTCACTTAAATGTATTGTACTATTAGTCTTAAAATTAGCCACTTGTCCTATAGCATGAACTCCTGCATCAGTTCTTCCTGAACCTATTATTTCTATTTCCTCTTTTATTATTCTACTAAGAACACCTTCTATTTTTCCTTGTATGGTCATATCTGTGTTATCTTGTCTTTGCCATCCTTTGTATCTAGTACCATCATATTTTATCATTAGTTTTATATTTCTCATTGATCTTTCTACTTCTCCCTTCGTAGTTATAAATATTCTGTTTTAGATGATATCTCTTAGCTATATATTAGTCTAATTATACACTACTTTTAAAAAAACTTACTATATTTATGTATTTAATAATTTTCTTTTAAATATTTACCCCAATCCTTATAAACCTCTTCTCTTGAAAGTCCAAATATATTTTTATATGAACTAGGCTGCTTTAATAGCTTCAATACATTCTTCATTCCAAATTCTTTATCTAAGAACTCAATATATGTATAAGATGCCTCATATGGCGTTCTATTGCCAGGTTTTAGTAAATTTTGCATTTTAGTACTATCTATAGATGCTTTATCCTCCAGTTTATACATTGGCTCTGTGTTTTCTGAAAGATATCCTGCAAGCCCTTCTTCTAAAAACCTAGGAGCTCTTTTATTTATATGATATACTGCAACATGGACATATTCATGAATTGATGTTTTTATAACGCTATCATGACTATTAGGTTTTTTTAAGCCTCTAGGTGAAACTACCATTATTTTATCCTTCATATTATCTCCATTATATGTTTCAGGTGCAAGCAAACTTCCAATGTATCCATATCTTTTACTATGAAAAGTCTTTAAACTAGGATAAATATATACTTCAGTTTTATTTTTCTTATTAAATTCTATATTCAAACTAATATGTTCATTTACCTGTTCCAATGCTAATGCTATATCTTTTGCTACTTTTTTATCTTTTCTATCATAATAAATAATAAAATTTTCTGTTTGAGTAGCTAACATATTCTTAGTTTTCAATTGAAATCTTGGCAAAAAAGATATTGCTAATAAACATAAGAAAATAATACCTCCTACCATTATGATTTCAATATTTTTTCTCATATAATTCCCCCATTCTGTTATTAATCAAAGTTTATATTTAAATATTAATAATTAAGAACTTTGTGTTATATTTATTAAATTTATTTTAAACAATATATGACAAATAATCAAGAATTTGATATATAATATATTATTTATTCATCACTGTAATATAATCACATCTTAATCTATTTCTGAATATTATAAACCATCTATACTTTTATTTTAAGGAGACGATGGAGATGAAAAATAATAAGTTAGTAGAAATCAAAAATATAGGTATGTCCTATCATACTTTAGATGGAGAAACACTCGCTTTAAAAGACATCTCTCTAGATATAAATCATGGAGAAGTTATTGTAATGGTAGGTCCTAGTGGATGTGGTAAATCTACTTTGTTATCAATAATTTCAGGACTTATAAAACCGTCAAAAGGTAGTGTTTATATAAATGGAAAAGAAGTTACAGAACCAGGTAAAAACATAGGATATATGTTTCAAAGAGATAATCTATTTGAATGGAGAACTATAATAGATAATATTCTTATAGGTCTTGAAATACAAAATAAACTGAACAATGAAACACTAAATTTCGTTGAAAAGTTAATAGATACTTATGGATTATCTGAATTTAAATATCATTATCCTAGACAATTATCCGGTGGTATGAGACAACGAGTAGCTCTTATAAGAACACTAGCAGTTCAACCAGATCTATTACTTTTAGATGAACCTTTCTCTGCACTAGACTATCATACTAGACTAAATATAGCTGATGAAGTTTCAACAATATTAAAAAAAGAAGGTAAAACAGCTTTAATGATAACACATGACATCTCAGAAGCAATTTCTATGGCTAATAGAGTAGTTATTCTTTCAAGTAGACCAGCTACTGTGAAAGAAATAGTAGATATAGAACTTAATTGTCCAGATAATGATTCAACCCCTATGAAATGTAGAGAAGCTCCAGAATTTAGACACTATTTTAATAAAATATGGAAGGAGCTTGATGTACATGTCAAATAAAAGTAGTCCTTTAAAAAATATATCTAAAGATCAAGAAAAATTTTTAAAGAAGTATAAAGCAAGAAAAAGAAATATATTTATCACTCAATTGCTAATTTTATTAGCATTTATACTAATATGGGAAGCTTCAGCAAGATTAAATTTAATTGATACTTTTCTAACCAGTTCTCCATCTGCTATATACAAGCTTTTTATAGATTTTCTAAAAGATGGTTCTATTTTTAAGCATGTAGGCATATCTGTTATGGAGACAGTTGTAGGATTTGTAGTAGGAACCATATTAGGGCTTATAATAGCAATTATTCTATGGTGGTCTGACTTTTTAGCTAAAGTACTTGATCCATATCTTGTAATACTAAATAGTCTACCAAAAACAGCTTTAGCACCTATTATAATAATTTGGGTTGGTGCTGGATACTCAGGAATTATAGTAACTGCTATTACACTTTCTATAGTTATAACTATTATGAACATTTACACCAGTTTTAAAGAAATAAATGAAGAAAGTATTAAAATGCTAGAAACATTTGGAGCTACTAAGTTTCAAATATTAAGAAAATTAGTGCTACCTGCAAGTGTACCTTCTATAATCAGTACAATAAAGGTAAATATAGGGCTTTCTTGGGTAGGAGTTATAGTAGGTGAGTTTCTAGTATCTAGAGCAGGAATAGGATATCTTATTGTATATGGTGGTCAGGTATTCAAATTAGACTTAGTTATGATGAGTGTCATTATATTAGCAGTTCTTACAGCATTAATGTACAAATGCATTTCTATAGTTGAAAATAAGTTTATGAAATGGCGTCAATAAATTAACTTAAGTATAGCTTGTTAAGTACGTATTATTAAACATTTAACAGGCTATACTTAATATTTTTAATAATCAAATATTAGTTCTTACATATAAATGCCCATCCCTCTGTTTTCTAAGTCTTCTAAAGTTTAATATTCTTTTCATTTCTTAATCATATTCACCATCAGCGTTATCATATATTAAACTGATTGAATCTCATCTATTTATTATTTTTAAATCACTACATTCAATTAAAAATTTCACTTTATTTTCTTTTAATCTATATTTTAAAGTAGTATCTTTTCACTATAATTAGATCTTATTTATAAAAGATATTGAATTTATAGAAAATTTTTATTATAATTTTATTAATTCTTAGTAATTTTATCTATTTTCATGGGTATATATTATATAAAGTATATATTAAGGAGGTAATTTATGTATTTATCAATTTTTAGTGCAATAATAGTACTATTATTTTTATACTTTTTACACAAGAAAAAAGTCAGCTTTGGAATAAGAGTATTTGCTGCTATGGCTATAGGTATAGCATTTGGTATTATTTTTAATAAGAACGCATTATTAGTAGGAACAATTGGAGATATCTTTATTAGATTGATTAAAATGCTTGTATTCCCATTAGTTACTACATCTATTATTTCAAGTATTACTCTTTTAGAAAGTCCTTCTCAATTAAAAAAGATTGGATTAAAAACTGTAGGTACATTTTTATTTACCGCAATCATAGCTAGCTTAATTGGAATTATTGTAGGAAATATCTTAAATGTTGGCTCAGGGGTAAATCTTGTAGCTGATAGTAGCTTTAAAGCAAGAGAGATTCCTAAGTTTACTGAAGTTATTCTAGATTTTATTCCTTCAAACCCTATACAACAAATGGCTGAAGGCAAAGTTTTACCTGTTATAATATTTTCAATGTTCATAGGTATAGCAATAATAATAGAAGGTCACAAAAGACCAGAAGCTGTTAAACCTGTTAAAGACTTTATAAAATCTTTCAGTGAAGTAATGTTTAGAGTAACTAAAATCGTGTTGAAATTTACACCTTATGGTGTATTTGGTATAATGGCAGCTATGTCTGCTGAATATGGATTAAAAACATTACTACCTCTAGGTAAAGTTATAGTAGCAGTATATTTAGCAGCAATACTACATGTAGTTCTAACATATGGAAGTTTGGTGACATTTGTTGCTAAGGTTAATCCTCTAAGATTCTTTAAAAAAATACTTCCTGTTCAAGTTATTGCATTCACAACTAGAAGTAGTTTTGGATCATTACCTGTAACTTTAGAAACTTTAACTGATGAAGTAAAAGTTTCTGATAAAATAGCCAGCTTCGTAGCACCATTAGGAGCTACTATAAATATGGATGGATGTGGAGGACTATATCCTGCTATATCAGCTATATTTATTGCAAACATATTTAACGTAGATCTTACAATAACTCATTATATATTGTTAATTGTAGTATCTACATTAGCATCGATAGGTACAGCAGGTGTTCCTGGAACTGCATCTATAATGACAACTGTTGTTCTAACTTCTCTAGGACTTCCACTTGAAGGATTAGCTATGCTTTTAGGTATAGATGCTATACTAGACATGGCTAGAACATGGGTAAATGTTACAGGAGATACTGTAACAGCTCTTGTAGTTGCAAACTCTGAAGGAGAGTTTGATAGAGAAGCATTTAATTCTTAAACAATAAAAGTTAGCTATCATAATTAACAGATAGCTAACTTTTTTATTCTTCGATTGTTATACAATCTTTTTCTTCTTTATCTCTAATTTCTTTCAAGTAATTATATATAGTAAATCTTGATACATTCATTTTCTCAGATACTATAGGAATACTTTTATGAAAGGAAAATGCTCCTTTTTTATCTAGAAATTCTATCATATCTACTCTGTCTTCTTTGCTCATCAGAGCAATAGGCTTTCCTATGTGATCTAATGCCTTTTCAAATAATTCTTCTAGAATGTTATCACCGCTATCTCTTTCGATCGCTTCATCTAAATTTTCTCCTACATGAGTTAAATCTTTTAATACTGATTGAACTAATGACAAATTTGTATAATCATAGTTTATTCCAAGTGCATAATGATATCCATTTCCTTTCATATGGAAAGTTGAACTTTTTATTAGGTGGTTATTCTTTAAAATGCCTTTACAGTTTACAAGATCGCTACCCTTAAAAAATTCATCTACATTCTTTGTTCCTAATACTTTAAATTTGTCTCCAACCTTTCTCTGAGTTACTTTTCCATTTTCTATGTAAACTATAGATGATTCAAAGTTCTCCATATCATGTATTACTACTTCACAGTTTTCTCCAAACATTATGGATATTCCATTAGCAAGTCTCTTTAAAAAGTCTAAAGCAACTTCTTTTTCCATAAGTATCCTCCTACTACACAACAGCTTATTATTTTACACTGATATTTATATTATCTTAATATTATTTTAAAAAGATATTCTACATACCAAAAGTTAAATAAAATCTTCTTTTAAAATAAGTTAATATATACTCAATTATAACACTATTTGTAAAAAAATCAGTATAAAATACTTTTCATACTAAGTGTTTCTATATTGGGCTCTTATCTTCCTTCTCCAATATTTTATCCATTTTAATAAAAGAAAATAGTATTCCTCCTACTATTGATGGTATCACCCAAACAAAGCCATACTTACCTAGAGGTATAGTTGATACTATTTTTTCTAAAAGTTTGATATTAGGAAAACTCTTATTTGCAACATCTATAATACTAAATATTAATGTAAATATTGTAGCACCTTGATAAATTCTATCTGGCAAAATTTTAGAAAATGCTCCTAATAAGATAAGAACTATTACAACTGGATATAGTATGCTTAATATAGGTACTGCTATTTTTATAATTCCTTCAACTCCAAAAGCTGAGAATATAATTCCTGATACACATACTAAAGTAACTATAACTTTGTATTTTATCTTTCCATTACTTAGATTTTGAAAGTATTCTCCAACAATCGAAGTAAGTCCTGTAGCAGTTGTAAAACATGCAAATGTTATACATAGTCCCAGGGCTATCTTGCTAAAGCTTCCTAAAATTAGTTTAGAAATTTCCGTCATTATATAAGTCTTTTCATCTGATGGGGTAAAAATTGTTCCTGTATAAGCTCCTAATCTAATAAGACCTCCATAAATAAAAAGTATAAGTATTCCTGAAAGGATAGAAGCTTTCACTGAAATTTCCATTCTATCTTTTTTTTCAGTATACTTTTTAGAGTCTAAAAAAGTAAGCATTAGGAATCCTGTTAGTATTGAACCAAGGGCATCCATAGTTTGATAACCAGTTGAAAATCCAGTATAAAAATTTTGATTTGTATAGCTAGGTGAAAAACTTGATATTGGATTTGCTATTCCTTTTATGATGAGCAGACCTAAAAATAGCAATAAGATAGGAGTCAATATTTTTCCAACTTTATCAACAACAGAATTAGAGTTTATTGCTAGTATCCAAACTATAACAAAATAAATTATAGAAAAAATTAGAGGATTTATTTTACCAAAGTTTGGAACTAGAGCCATTTCAAAAGCTGTCGCAGCAGTTCTCGGAACAGCAAGAAAAGGTCCTAAAGATAGCATTATAAGAGAACCTAACACCTTAGTAAAATTTCTAGATACTCTATCTGTAAGATCGCCTAATGTACCCCCTAAAACAGATACTACTACTAATCCCATGTGCGGTAAAAATATTCCCGTGATAAAGAATCCTATTAAAGCATACATATAATTTTTACCTGTTAAGATTCCAATATATGGTGGAAATATCAAATTTCCAGCACCAAAAAATATAGAAAATAACGCTAAACCCAAAACAATAGTATCCTTCCTCTTATGCCCCATGTTGTATTAACCTCCTTAAATATATATTTTAAAAACAAAAAACCCTTAAAGTAGATTGAAAATATTAATAAAAAATATTAATAATTGTAGTCTCTACTTTAAGGGAATTTATTATAAATCCTAATTAGATTTATTATTTATTCTTTTACTTAAGTGGTTCAAATCTAGCTGTGAAGAATCTGAGCACAGGTGGTTCATAAACCATTTTTAATCCTTTTACTTTATCTCTCTCTTTATAAAGATCAATAATTGAATCAGCAACTACATCCATGTGGGCATAAGTATAAACTCTTCTTGGGATAGTTAATCTTACAAGTTCTAGTTTTGGGTGATAGTTATTTCCATCCTTATCTCTTCCTGCTGATATTATTCCTCTTTCCATACTTCTAACTCCAGATTTTAAATAAAGTTGTGCTGCAAGCATTTGAGCAGGAAATTCATCTTGAGGAATATGTGGATAAAATTGTTTCGCATCTAAAAATACTGCATGACCGCCAACAGGCTTAACAATAGGAATTCCTGCATCACTTAATTTGTCTCCTAGATATCTACATTGAGTTATTCTATGATGAATATAGTTATAATCTACTGATTCATAAATACCTCTAGCCATAGCTTCCATATCTCTTCCTGACATTCCACCATAAGAAGGCATTCCTTCATAAACAACAACTAGTTGAGTAGCTTTTTGATATAGTTTTTCATCATTAATAGCTAAAAAGCCACCAATATTAACTAGACAATCTTTTTTACCTGACATTGTACATCCATCAGCATAACTCATCATTTCTTTTAGTATTTCTGCTATAGACTTATCTTGATATCCTTCCTCTCTTTCTTTTATAAAGTATGCATTTTCAACACATCTAGTAGCATCATACATTACCATTATCCCATTTTCTTTAGCAAGCTTTGAAACTTCCTTCAAATTCTTCATAGAAACAGGCTGACCACCAGCAAGATTTACAGTTACAGCTACACATATATATGGAATTTTATCAGCTCCAACTTCATCTATAAGGTTTTCAAATTTCTTCAAGTCAATATTACCTTTAAAAGGATTTTCATTTGCAGAATCATGTGCTTCATCAATAATTACATCTACAAATGTACCTCCATTCATTTCTTGATGAGCTCTTGTTGTAGTGAAATACATATTTCCAGGAATATAGTCTCCCTCTTTAATAGTTATTTGAGAAAGTATATTTTCTGCTCCTCTTCCTTGATGTGTAGGTACTATATATTTAAATCCATAAACCTCTCTAACAGCTTCTTGAAGTTTCATAAAGTTTTTTGAACCAGCATATGCTTCATCCCCCATCATAATTCCAGCCCACTGATTATCACTCATAGCAGTTGTTCCACTATCAGTTAATAAATCAATATAAACATCTGAAGAGTTTATAAGAAACGTATTATATCCAGCTTTCTTTATTACCTCCTCTCTTTGAGCTCTAGAAGTAACAGCAATAGGTTCTACAACCTTAATTTTATAAGGTTCTGCTACATATTTCTTTTCCATAAAATCTCCCCCTTATGATTTTGATGTTATAAATATCTTTTTATATGGATAAAAAATTCCATATGCTTTTGTTTTATAAAAACATTAATTTTTAATTAGTATAGATACATAACTATTAAAATTATTTAATAGTCATAATAAAACCATTTGTTCTTTATGTATTTTAGGAATACGTTTTCATTCGTTCTAAAAAATTATTAAATCAAGTTATCTTTGGTTTGTTTATTTAAATATATAACAGTTTTTTCAAAAAGTCAACACTTTGTTTAAGCGTTATATAATTTGTTTAATATGTTTTTTTGCAATAAGCACTATAACTTTTTTCTATAACAGATAGTTTTAAAATAGAAGTTTATTAAAAAATATTGTATTAAAAAAATAAATTAGAATGAAAAACTGATAAAAAAGTATATGTTCATATGTCAAATTTATCGCATTTTTCCTAATTGAAGCATATTTTCTAGTATATTGTTAATTCACAGATTTATCTATAAATTACCTTTATATATAAGATATTAGTAGTAACTCAATATTTTATGATGTTCTTTCACATTTGATTTTTCCCGGGTTTTAACATATAATTTATCTGAAATGTATTACTTAAAGTTATACATAACTTTAAGTAATAAAATTATTAATTATTTTTATAAATAATTTATATGGGGGGATAATCTAGTGGGGAGATTTAGAGTAGCCGTAGTTTCAGACATAAATGCTAATATTTATGCCCTTAATAGTTTTTTAAGTTTTATAGATTCTGGCGATATAAAAATAGACTATATTTTTAATTTAGGTAACTTTACACAACGTGGACCTCATCCTTGTGAAGTTTTTGATGTTGTTATGAACGATGACAGATTCATAAATATACTAGGTCCAAGTGAATATTCTATTCTTGGTAAAAATAATGATTCAAAATCTATTAATGACTCAAACTTACATCAAGACTGGATAGTAGACAAGCTAGGTGATAAAAGAATAAACAAGTTAAAAAACCTATCTACTTCAAAAGTTTTAGAAATTTTAGGTCAAAAGATCTTATTAGTACATACTGATAATTTAAAGGGATTAGACTGGGAAAGTAGATTATTAGTTTCTATAATGGATAAATATCGTACAGAACAACTAGAAAATAATGAAGTTTTTAGTTTTGACTATATTTTCTGTGGAAACACAAATACACAGGATCTTGATGTTTTTACTCATCCTTTGTCCTTTCCTAGCAGAACCTTAACTGTGGTCAATCCAGGTGACTTAGGTTGCTTAATCAATAACTTATCAAGTTTTACTATTATAGACTTTGAAGATAATAAAGCAGATATTTCTTTTAAAAGAGTAACTTTTGATTTAGATAACTTAATAAAAGATATGTATGATAATAATGTTCCAAATAAGGAAGATATATTATATTCTTCTTATAAGATCAAGAATGTTGATAGAATATTAAGATCTAAAGATTTTTTAAGAGATCATGTTAAAAATCAAGGTAATATGTCTATAGAACTTTTAGATTTACATAATCATGACACAGAATTCTTTGAAAAAATAGTCTCTTTGGTTTCGGAAAAGAGTAAATATTTTGAATTTTCGTGCTGGGAAGATAATATATCTTTAATTGATGAAATAAAAAATTATATAGATTGTGATATAAGAAAAAAAGAATATTATAATGATAGATTTCAACTATATTGTAAAGGAAAGATTTCTAAAGATATTATTAATCTTATAAAATCAAATTCATTAGATAATAATGGTAATTTAAAATGGTGTAGTATTTCTTTATCTGATTCATTAGATAAAAGCTCTACAAAATTTCATCTAAGTAATCATGATTTAAAATACCAATTATTTAACTTAGATGAAAAAGATGTTGAATGCATAATATCTTTAATTAATGACGAAAACTTACATTATAAAATTTATTAAATCTATAATATCAAGCTTATAATCAATATTTAAAACTTTAAATACGATTAAAAAACTCCTTTTTATTTTTAGTGCTATACATATAGCTCATTCTAAATAAAAAGGAGTTTTATTATATTTAAATTTACAATCCTAATTCTTTACGTTTCTTTTCAATATGATCTATATATATTTGAACTGTTTTTTCTGCATCTAACTCTACCACTACTTTTCCAAGTCCTAATGTTTCTGTAGTTTCTGTTAGTGTTTTTACTACTAAGTCACTTCCTGTTATAGATGGTACTGGAGCTACATGAACCAGCCATCCTGCAGCTACTGCACTACAAGCATCCGATACTGCTTTTTGTTCAAGATATTCTGGTGCACCTATAACTAAAGGAAGTTTATTTGTATCAACATCTAATATATCTGCCAATTCTTTAGCTGTCTGTGCCATTTTTCCTATATCAACACATGCACCATAGTTTAATACTGGAGGTATTCCTAATTGTTTACAAACTGCTTTAAGTCCATCCCCTGCTTCTTCAGCAGCATTTGGATGAGTTAGACCAGTGTATTCCATAACAGATGAAGTACATCCTCCAGAAAGTACTAATATGTTATTTTCTATTAATCCTTTAGTTATCTTGAATATATTACTTCCACCTTGGCCATATCTAGCCGTCGTACATCCTACTATAGTAGCTATTCCTCTAATATTTCCATTTGCTATTTGTTCTATAAGTGGCTTAAAGCTTCCTCCAAGTGCTTCTTGTACTGACTCCGTGCTAAATCCAACCATACATTCTGAAGTGTGTGGTGGTATATAAGTCTTTTTATTTGATTTTTTACGTTCTTTAAAAGCTTCTATAGCCTTTTCTAATAGCTTTTCAGCTTGTTCATTCATTTTTTCTGGAACAAAATCTAATGTTTCTACTCCTTGTAGCTTAATAACAGGATGAGTACTTATAAGTTTTGTTCCAAACTTTTTAGCATATATAGGAAGTGTTGGTACTGTACAGTTGTAGTCAAACATAAATAAGTCTACTACACCTGTAGCTAATACATATTCTTCTGATAACCATTCTCCTTCTTGCCCTGCATAGGCTTTTTGGTCATGGGTACCACTATAATTCATAAGCTGTTGTCCTTCACAAACATGACCTAGTATTTGTATTCCATCCGCTCCTGCTTCTCTTGCTTTCTGTTGCCATTCATCTGTTGATGCTAAATCTAGTGCTACATGTGCAACTAAAGGCATATGACCATTTGTAATTATGTTAACCATGCCTTCTTTAAGAAGCCCCATATTTTGCTTTTTCATAGCTATTTTTTGAGTACCCATT
Source organism: Gottschalkia purinilytica (assembly GCF_001190785.1). Lineage (NCBI taxonomy): Bacteria > Bacillati > Bacillota > Tissierellia > Tissierellales > Gottschalkiaceae > Gottschalkia > Gottschalkia purinilytica. Next base: position 71,657 of record NZ_LGSS01000009.1, read on the forward strand.
AACATTTCTTGTATTATATTTAGTGCAAACAATCCTTGATACTCGTTAGCAACACCTAAACGAACACTATTTAATAGAAAATCAACTGGATCGGATTTAAAGTTTGTCATACAACTAGTTTGCGAGTATGCAACTTCACTGTATCCTCCTCCAGGAAATAGTCCTAATTTTCTCCATAATTCTTTTCTCTTAGTTGGAGCAAATGCCTCAACTAGCTTAGACTCTACATGGTGTGGAGCATGTATATCTCCTATAACCCAGTCTGCAAAATCAACTGCTAATTGATCTATAGGCTTATTAGCATCTAACCCAGCCATATCTGCAAACTTCTTTAATTTTTCAGGATCTCTTATTTTAAGTCCACTTTCAGGATTCTCTCCTGCTGCTCTTAATGTTCTAGCTGCTTGATGGGCATGAAAAATATTAGCTGATGTTCCTATAGTAACATGTCTATACATAAAGTTCCTAGCGACCATAGTATGAGCATCTACTCCACAAACACCTCTAGGAACTTTAGGACTTATACGACAAGGACCATTTGCACATAGTTGACAAGATAATCCCTCTATACAAAATTTACATTGTATTGGTTGCTGTTGACTAAATCTATCAAATACATTTGTCATTCCGGCATTATGAACTACTTGATACATTTCTCTCATTGCTGGATCTATTATGACATTTAGAGGGTATCCTTCTTTAGATTGATCATCAACCTTAATATGATCTCTTTGCCATTTATGCATATCTTCCATAGATGGTGACTTCTCTATATTTTCATACTCTACACTTACTTTTCCGTGTATATCCTCATGTAAACTAGGATCATTAAAATCCTCCTTAGTTAGCTGAGAACCAAACGTCTTATTGTCTCCCCTCATAGTTTGGGCACTTCTTTCAAAAGACTTCTTGATATCTTTATCTGACATATTAATCCTCCTTTTCAAGTTATATCTTTTGTTAGTTTGTCTCGTATGAGGATTTATATACTGTCTAAATAATTTTTAATTTTAATTTTGTAATAATTATTTACCTTGTCTCATAATGTATATTAATTAACTTCTGCAAAAGGGAGGTATTTATATGGTTAGTTTTGTAGATGAATCTTTTGAGATAAATAATTTTTGGCTTAGAATAATGAGGGATCATGCTATATTTATTAATTCCGGTCTTCCTTGCAAAAGAAAAGATTTTATAGGAAAAAGCATCTTTTTTAGAAAAGCGTATGAAGTATTACTTGATAAAGTTAATAAATTAGATTCTCCAACTACTGAAGACATGCAAGAAATAAATGAGCAAGCTATTAGATTAACTAAGAAATATATAGTATATAAAACTCAGTTACTTAACTATAATCTAAGTTGCGAATCACCTTTAACTAATTTATATTCTTTATTTTTAGAACATCTTAGAAGAGAAGCGTACAAATTTATAAAAACTCTAGAACTTTTACAATCAGGTAAAAAACAAATTCTTGGTCTTAAAGCTATAAATGAAGAAGTATTTTGGATTAGAATAATGGCTGATCATAGTAAGTTTATAGTTCATTTATTGGATCCTTCTGAAAGATTACTAGAAAAACAAGTAAGGAAATTTAGTAAATTATTTGATGATTTAAGATTTCAGTCTATAGATTTAAAAGGGATGATATCTCCATCATATGATATAATTCCTGTTATAGATAGATTTACAGATGAAGTCATCGAGTCTACAGAAAAGCTTAAAGACTTTAAAGAAACTGCAACTGAATTAATTGGAGAATGTAAAATTGTTTCTAATATACCAGAACTTTTAGCTGATCATGTTACTAGAGAAGCTGAATTTTTTCTAAAAGAATTAAAAGAAATAAGAGAAGCTATAAAGTAAAAAATAATTTCTTATATAAAAAAACGTGTTTTATATCCATTTCAATAAAACACGTTTTTTATATTAATACCTTATTTTAAATTCTTTAAATAGATGTCCTATTCTTGTCTCTAATTTTTTAAGTTCTTCTCTTTTAAATGGAGTATATTTACTTTTTTTATCTAGAATAGTGTCTCCATCTCTAAAGTTCTGAATAGTATACTTATTACTATCTTTTATAAGATATCCTATCTTTTCAATATCATCTATATTTAAAAGCTCTTTACATATAGTAGTTCTAAATTCGTATTTAATTTCAGAATCTCTTATTATCTCTATACTTCTAAGAATGTCATAAATATTTATAACTGATTTTGTTATATCCTTGTATTTGTTAATAGGAGCCTTTATGTCCATAGCTATATAGTTAACTAGCCTATTTTCTAATAATTTTTCTAACATATTAGGATTTGTTCCATTTGTATCTAGTTTTACTAAAAGTCCCATATCCTTTATCTTTACTATAAACTCATATAAGTCCTTATGAAGTGTAGGCTCTCCTCCTGATATACACACTCCATCTATTAAATTTTTTCGTTTATTTAAAAATTTAAATATATGTTCATGATTTAGTTCTTCACCCTTGTTATCAACAAGACTACTATTATGACAGTAGGGACATCTAAAGTTACATCCTCCTGTAAATATTACTGTACATATTTTATCAGGATAATCTATAAAAGAAGATTTCTGATGTCCTTTTATCTTCATTCACTCACCTCTATAGACATTAAATAGCTTGTTTATGTTCTTCTAAAGTAGGTTCTGCTTCAAATTCTAATCTATCTTTATACTCTTCTTTTTTCCCTAGATTCCATGATTGTACAGGCCTATGAAATCCTACTACTCTAGTCCATACTTCTGCATCTTTTCCACATTCAGGACATTTAAAATGTTCTCCCCTTAAATATCCATGTTCAGAACATATACTATATGTTGGAGTTACCGTAAAATAAGGTACTCTACTATTTTCAAATGCTCTTTTTATAAGTAATTTAGTCGTTTCTATACTATCTATTTCTTCTCCTAGAAATCCATGTAGTACAGTTCCTCCCGTATATAATGTTTGTAACTCTTCTTGTAACTCTAGTGCTTCAAACACATCACTTGTGTAGTCTACTGGAAGTTGAGTAGAGTTTGTATAGTAAGGTTCATTCGTTCCTTGTGTAAATATTTTAGGATACATTCTCTTATCCATTCTAGCGAATCTATATGCAGCCCCTTCTGCTGGAGAAGCTTCTAAATTCCATAGGCTTCCTGTTTCCTCTTGGAATATTTGTATAACTTTATTCATAAACTCCATTACTTCTATAGCAAACTCTTTTCCTTCTTCTGTAGTTATATCTTTTCCTAAAAGATTAACACATGCTTCGTTCATACCATTTAATCCTATAGTGCTAAAATGATTTTTAAAATACTCTCCTTCTGAATCTTTTATTCCTTGTAGATAAAACTTAGAATAAGGATATAGTCCTGCTTCCATGTATTCTTCTAATACACCTCTTTTGGTCTCACATATTTCTTTTGATAATTCCATGAGTTCCCTTACTCTTTTCTTGAATTCTTCCTTACTATTAGCTACATATCCTATTCGAGCCATGTTTATTGTAACTACATTTATAGATCCTGTAAGAGGATTTGCTCCAAAAAGTCCTCCACCTCTTCTTCTTAACTCCCTATTATCAAGTCTTAGTCTACAACACATACTTCTAACATCTTCTGGAGATAAGTCACTATTTACAAAGTTAGCAAAGTAAGGGGTTCCAAACCTTCTTGTCATCTCCATTATAGAATTAGCAACTTCCGAATTCCAAGGAAAATCTCTTGTTATATTTATAGTAGGTATAGGAAAACTAAAACTTCTTTCTGCTCCGTCTCCTTCCATCATAACTTCACAATAAGCTTTATTAAACATGTCCATTTCTTTCTGGAATTCACCATAGCATTTATCCATTCTCTTTCCACCTATAATAACGCTTACGTCTTTAAGTATTGGATGTGGTGTTATATCTAAAGTTATATTTGTAAAAGGGGTTTGGAATCCAACTCTAGTTGGTATATTTAAGTTGAATACAAAACCTTGAACTATTTTTTTTACTTCTTCATATGATAGTTTATCATAATATATAAAAGGTGCTGCGTAAGTATCTAGTGAACTCACAGCTTGTGCTCCAGCAGCTTCTCCTTGTAGAGTATATAGCCAGTTAACTATTTGTCCCAAAAATGATTGTAAATGTTTAGGAGGATTTGACTCTATCTTACCACTAGCTCCTTTGAATCCGTTATTTAATAAAGCTTCCAAATCCCAACCGCAACAATATGGTGCTAATAATCCTAAATCATGTATATGTAAATCTCCTTTTATATGTGCATCTCTTAATTCTTTTCTATATATTTTATTTAACCAGTATTTTTTAGTAATAGACTCAACTATATGATTGTTTAGCCCTTGTAAGCTAAATCCCATATTAGCATTTTCATTTACTCTCCAATCATCTAAGGAAACATATTCATCTATTAGACTTTCAGCATCCATGAATAAGTTTCTAACGTCTCTCATTTCTTCACGTTTTTTTCTATAAAGTATGTATGACTTAGCAGTTTTAGCATGACCTTCTTCTATAAGTACTTTTTCTACTATATCTTGTATGTCTTCAACTGTAGGTATTCCACCACTAAATGCTTCTTGAACAATATTTAAGGCTAAATGTGATAACCTTGAAGCTTCTTTTTTATCCGTTCCACCTACTGATTTTGCAGCAGAAAAAATAGCATCTTCTATCTTATCTAAATTAAAATCTACTATATCACCATTTCTTTTCTGAATTCTTGACACCATGTCTTCATCCCCTTTATATTGTGGTATATGTCCTTTATATTAATATATATTGTATAGACAAACCATTTATTATTATAAAATAGTTACAATTTATACACAAGTTTGAGACTTTCTTTTATATCTCTAATTTTTTTGTTTATATCATTCAAGCTATTATTTACATCATTTATAAAAAAAGTGTTTATCTTATTCAATTTAGGATAAGATATAACATAGAAATGTATGATGGGAGTGATATGTTTGAATACTATAGATATCCTAGTTAGTGAACATGATAATATAAAAAGAGTTATAAAAATAGTAAGAAAAGTATGTTTTGATATTATAAACGGAATGGAAGTACCATATGAAGATTTCTATGGAATAATAGACTTTATAAGAAATTATGCTGATAAATATCATCATGGGAAAGAAGAAGACATGTTGTTTAAAGACATGTTAGATGAATTAAAGGACACTATAGGAGAAGGTCCTATACAAGGTATGTTTATCGAACATGACTACGGAAGAAACTATGTTCGTGAATTGGAAGTGGCTTTAGGCTCTCACAAAGAAGGAAATAAAGAAGCTATCGTTGATATTATAGCTAATGCTGGTGGATATGCTAATCTATTAACTAGACATATTCATAAAGAAGATAATGTTATGTATAAATATGCTACTAATAATTTAAAGCAAGAAACCCTTAATAAGCTAGATGTTCAATTTAAAGATTTTGAAGCAACGCAAGAACATTTAGACTTAAAAGACAAATACATGACTTTTATTGATAAACTAGAAGCAAAATATCTATAAAATTAAAAAGTGGTCTAATGACCACTTTTTTAATATGCATATTTATCTAAATAATATAAAACAACTTTTGCAGCCTCTTTTGCCCTGTTTTTATCTATATTATCTATGGTATCTTTTGGAGTATGATATCCACTCTTTAAATCCATGTGAATCAAAGTAACTGCATCTATGTTTTTAGCTGCAAATGATGCATGATCACTTCCTTGACTTACTCCTGCCTTACTTTCTATACCTAATTTTCTAGAATACTTTAAAAATTCATTTCTTAATTTAACATTTCTAGCATCATAGCTCACTAATTCAAGTGGAACTTTTCTTTTAGAACCTACCATATCCAAATTTATAACTTTAGTTTTTTCATTTAAAGGATACACCGGATTATATACATAATGCTTAGAACCATATAACCCTTCCTCTTCTCCATTATATCCTATAAATATTATGGTTTTCTTAGGCTTGATCCTATTCTCTTTTAGTACTCTAGCAATCTCCATCATAACAGAAGTTCCTGAAGCATTATCTAAAGCTCCTGGATTATATGTTCCATTCTTATTATCTCCAACATGATCAAAATGAGCTCCTATAATTATATATTCATCTTTTAGTTTTTTATCATTGCCTTCTATGGCGCCTATAACATTAGAAGCTTTTACATTTTCTATACTATAATATGCAGCCATATGTATATCCATATTTTCTTTTGACAGTTTTGCTATTTGCCTAAATGTTTCAGATTCAGCCATAAAAAGCATAGGTCCGTTTTTTACAAAGTTATCAATTGGTGGAGCATTCGGTCCTACTACAAACGTACTATACTTATCCTTTTCACTTTTCAAGTCTACTTCATATATAATTCCTTTTATTTTTATCTTATTAGAAATAAGTTGAGATAATAAATTTGCAAATCCTGTCTTTTCCATAGCTTTCTTTGAAACTAATACTACTTTATCTTCAAACTGATTAATGTCTTTCGCAAAATCTTTTACTTCTTCTATTAATATGCTTTTTCCACTAGCTGATCCACTTATACTTAAGGATGAAAAATATGTAGCAACAGAAAAATCTTTTAAATAATCATATTGTTTTACTATTTTCCCATCATCGTCTATTATATTAAGAACCGGAGCTTTGTTCGTAAATCTAACGTTTTGTTTATAGTTCTGCCTAAAGTCTTTTAGAGTATCTGGACTCTTAAGTCCTATATTCTTAAAGTGGTTTATTATATATTCAGTAGCAAGCTCGTTTCCTGCAGTTCCTACAAGTCTCCCATCATATTTTTTTGAAGTTAGTTTCTTTATAGTGTTGTATATGTTATTTGCATTTAGTAAACTTACATCAATATTTTTAAATGTATCATTTCTTGCATTATGTGCTCTTATATTTGTATATCCTATAATCAGGGTAATTACAAGTACAATAGCCACTAGTATAGATATTCTCTTTTTATTTCTCAAGTTTAATCCTCCTTAAGATTATTATGAGTATTTTAGAATATAAAATATCCATACTATATAATATTTCCTAATTAGTTATTTATACGATTAAATTTTAGTCTATTCTTAGGATTTATTATGTGATTTTAAAATGTAAAGCCATATATCAAAAACATATGGCTTTATTAACTAAATTTTATATTTGATTTTCTTTAATATTAATAATCTTCAAGTTCTAAATTTAAATCATTTAGTAACGTATCTATCTCTAATTTAATAGAGTCAATATTGTTAAAAAATATAGATGGTTTTAAACTATCTTCTTTCATTGCAGGAAGCCAATCATTCATAAATTCATATAGGTCAATCTTTTTAGGCTTATAATTTTCCCATTCATGTTTAGCACAAAACTCAGCAAATTCCTTTCTCGGCCAAAGTGGTAGTAACATATTTCCATCATCATCTTCTGAAACTGCCCATCCATCATCATATAGTCCCCATACTTCTTCATAGTCTACTACTTTTTTTATAAAGTAACTATATCTTTTTGCCCTTGGTAATTTTAAAACAGATTCAAATTCTTTAATATTCAAAATATATAATTTCTCCTTTTTCTCATACAATCTATTTTATATCTTGTCTTATAACTTTTATGACTTGCAGGTCACTACATCTCTTTTCCTGCTTCACATCCATATATATGAGCAAGTTGATATTCTTTATAAGCACTCTAATAGATTTTATTATCTAGAAGTTTTTCACTATTAATCCTCTTTCTCTATTCCTACTTCTTTCAAAAGTTCTAGAGTCTTGTCAAATATATACTTTACTTTTTCATCATAATCATATAAATCAGTTAACATTCCTCTAGTAAAGAAAAATGCATATTTATATACATTCCAAATATATATATTATCTATTAAATATCCATCTTCATCATTCCCTATTAACTTTCCGTTTAAATCAGTAACAGCAATTGATACATAAGAACTATATCCTAACTCTAAGCATTGAAGAAAATTTGCGGAAATAAGTTCTGCATTAATTCTATATGGATCTATTGTTCTTTCTACTTCCAAATATACTAAGTATTCAGTATCCTTTATCAAAATATCTACAGCATCTAAGACATCTAAAACCGCTCTTTCAAACTCTTTTTCTATTTTTATAATGTCTTCTTGTTTAATTTCATTCAATTTAATATTATCCATATTGCTCACCTTTGGCTATTTTTCTAGCTTTCGTTTCATTACCTTTTTTAAGTTATACTTTAATCATAATTAAGCAAACTATATAAGATTTCTTCTATTTCTTTTTCTAATTCCTCTATTGTCAAACAATATAAAGTTCCACTTCCATATCTAGAATATCCCGTTGAATAATACCACAATTCTATACCAGTCTGAAAATAGTCAAATTCTCTACTTTCTTCTGTTCCATCATCATAGTAAAAACTTATCATTGAACGATATTCTGGTTCCAAGTAGCCATTATCTGTAAGTGATTCTATTTCGTCTCCATCTATATCTCTGGCTACTTTTAACTCAAGGTTTCTTTTTCCTGCTTTCTCAAATAAATCTTTATATTTATTTTCATACTTAATACATAATTCTTCACTACTTTTTTCTAAATCTCTTATCTTAGACTTTATATCTTCATTTATTTCCGAATATGGTATTTTTACATAATTTAAATTATCGTTTATATTATTTTGTTCTTTTTCTTTCTTTATGAGGTTAAACAATTTTTTTAAAATCATGTTGTTATCCTCACTTCTGATTTTATTTATAATGTAGAAAATAAATTTAAGTAAATAAATAAAACTTTATATTCGATTGAACTTAAATATAAAGATTCCATAAGCTAAGTTACCTTTGTGATTTAATTTACTATTCTAGTTTATCTACACAATAAAACTATATATTACTAATATTTAATTTTTTATAAAATATCATTGATTTTCAATGTTTATAAATAGCTTCTTCCAATTTTATCAATTAAATCCTCTAATTTAATTCCTAATTCGTTTGGTTCATCATTATCATTAAGTCCAACTTTTACAAACTCATCATTTATCACATTCCGTAAATCATTTCCTAGCTCTTCATCTACTTCTATTGTTTTTTCATCGTCTAATACCCATAAAAGATCAGGTCTATTAGATCTTAGACATTCTCTTAATATTTCTAACATTTCATTATTAAGTTTTAACATTATTCTATCTCCCTCTTATAGCCTCATATTTTTATCATATGTAGTTTTCACTTTTCAACTATTATTAGCTTAATTAATGACTTTCTTTATGTAAACTGAACTAGACTTTAAGCTTAAAAAGTTTAAAGTCTAGTTCAAGATATCCTATAATTACTTAAGCATTTATTTCCACTTAAAAAGTGTAACTTTATTTATCAATAAATCATCTTTGTTTTGTAACTCTTCTGTTAGGTCCTCTCCTCCCCAACTAGGTGTAAATAAATGAACATGATCATTGTCAGCAGCATTAATTAAAATATCAATTTCTTCTTTTAATAGCTGTAATCCTTCTTTTGTTGCATGTATTTCTAGTTCATTCCTATCATCTGAAATCTCAAATGTTAATAAATAATCATCGCACATTTTATGCCTCCTATATTATAATCAGCTTTTATCAAATTCTCTCCAGAATTCATCTTCTTCTAATAAATGCTCTAATGTATAATAACTATATAAATCAAAATAAATCTCAGCTTTTATATCACTTGCAAATTCAATAATATCTTTTTCAAGAACCATAGCAGGAGTTTGACCGTTTCTAAAGTTTGTACTTATTGAAAATAAACATTCAAGATCATACGTTTCTGTAATATCATTTATAATATCTTTCTTATATTTTATTTTGCTTATTATCTTAGTTAATTGATCATTTATATAATAGGATTCTTCATAATCTGTGCATACTTCCCAACAAGTATCTATATTTCTTATGTTTGCTCCTTCTATTGTATCTCCTTTTATCCAATATCTATTAGGCTTAATTTTCAATCTATCTGTTATTAGATTTACTAAATTGAAATCTAATTTATCTCCAGTAATTATAAATTCTACTTTTACTTTTGGCTTTTCCAAGATAAATGTCTCCTTATTATTTGTATGATTAAATATTTATTCACTTCTTTTTCATTAATTAATATATAGACTATTTCTTAATTCCTTAAAAACTCTTAACTATTTGTTATACTTTTTATCACTTAGTTACTATGGGTTAGTTTAAAATTTAAAAATTCTAGCGATATAACCATATAAATCACTGAGTTATAGTAATTTAACCATTTATCATACAGTTTTAAAAATTACTTATGTTGGTTTTGATAAGTTTTCCAAACTATAACAATCATATATATCAAAATCAATTTCACTTTTTATATCATTCATAAATTCAATAACATCTCTTTTAAGATGAATCTTAGGTTTTTTGTTATTTTCAATACTTATTACTATCATAAGCAAACATTGTAAATTATAGTTAACCATAAGATCTTTCAAGATTTCTCTCTTATTATATATTAATGGCAAAATCTTATAAATTTGATCATTAATATCATAGCTTTCTTCATAACCTGTATTAATCTCCCAGCAACTTTCTATTCTTTTTCTATTGTTTCTCTTTATTATATCTCCTTTTAAATATGTTATATTTGGGGTAACCCCCAAACTATCAGTTATTGTATTTAATACATCTTCAGAATAGTCTCCTGTTATTGAAAATTCTACCATTACAGTTGTTCTCTCCAGAATATTACACCCCTTAATTATATATTTCTTATAATAGTTTTACTTTTTATATTATAGATTCGATTATAGAACTACATACATGTCGTACTTCTTTAACCTTCTTTCATTCAAATAACATTTCTTATTTATATTAAAAATATTATTCATTAGATTCAAAACAAAGTTAATAAATAAAAGAAGATGGTTTATTATTAATAATAAACCATCTTAAATTAAATTACTATTTATGTTACATAACTTTTATTTTTTTATTTATTATAAACTTTTTTTAGCCTTTATTTCTAATAACTTATTTAAACCTAAATATAAAGGTATTAAAATACTTCCAATATAAATCATCATTAGGATTAAACGGTTTATTGAATTTTGACATTATAAATAGTTTTTCTAGAAGGTAATTTTTATTTAAATCTTCTTTGACTATATCTGATGTACAATACCTCTTTTCTTTATAATGACTGTCTTTAATCGTAAGAATTAATTTTATTTCATCAACAGCTTTTATGATTTCCATTAATATATCTGTAAAATTTGTTATTTCATTAGGTGGTTCTTTTAGTATGCTCCAGTCTTCTCTTAGTGTCCTCATAAAATTATTTCCTTTTATAGGTACTATTGTTTCTAATGCTTGATAATTTGTTAACTCTCTTAATTTATTTTCTTCTATCTCATTATTCTCATCAATTTGTAATATCTCAAAATTGAGGTTTTCAATCTTCTTAATATAATTCATTATATTTTCGATATTTGATGTATTAAAGGTTAACATTTGAATATCTTCATATAAATTTTTCATCACTAATATCTCCCAAAATAAGTTCTATTCAAATTTAAATATTATTATGTCAAAGCACCAAAACCAAGGTTCATCTAAAAAAGAAAATGACAAGTTAAAAAGCCAATCAAGCAGGTTTTTTTCCTTAACTTCATCTTTATCTATATATTTAACTAAATATGAATCTTCTCGTTCTTCTGATGCTGTTGAAACTATAATTAAGTTTACTTTCTTAATGCTTTCTTTTTTTATAATATCTAATAATATTTCAACAAATTTTTTCACTTCAAAAGGTGGGTATTCTCTTTCTTCCCATTCATTATAATAACCTAAAAATTCATCTTCATCTAAAATAACTGTATCTTTGAATAAATAATTTTCAAAATATTTTCTTACTCCCTTATACCTACCATCTTTTCTCTTCATTTTTTCATCTATCTCTTCATTAACTAAAACATTGATACCTATTTCCTCAAATCTATTTATGGTAGATATTATTTCTTTCATATCATTATCCATTTCAATTGTTATTATTTGAGTACAATCAAATACTGCATCAGACATTATAAAATCTCCTTATTATATATATTCTATTTATTATCTTACAGTATCTTCTTTATGAGTCAATACTGTTGAACCATGAACAAGAAAGGTCCATACATTTTTACAAAATTCATCTGTATAAATAACTTTATGATTAGCTTTCCAGTATAAATTACCTAAGTACATTGAATAAATAAGCTCATGCGGGTCTTTTCTAACTAACCTTTCCTTTCTAATGACTTTATCTTCTTTTATATTTTTTATCTCTAAATATATATCAAAATAAGATATCTCATGTTTACATATAATACTGCAAATGTATTGTCTATTTGGACTCCTTTTTCTTTTATATATATAAGTATTTTGATAATCCAAGTCTATAATTTTTTGATAAGTGTCTTGAAAAATTTGTTTATCCCAATTATTTTCATTTGCCATCAAGTAAATTCCTCTTTGTAAAACATTCAAAATCATTTTTTTTCTTTCATGTTTACTTACAGAAAAATATTTATAACTATCAAATTCTACCTGAACATGGATATACTTATCAACTTGTCTGATATCAGTAGTTTTTAGTTTATCCTCAACACATTCTATAATTATTCTTTGTATATTATCAGTTTTAAACTTGGGTAGTAGTCTAGAATACAAAGACGCTATACATCTTGTTTCATTGTTAAAAGTGAACCATCTACTTTGATATAGGTTATCATAATCTATCTCAACAATTTCTTTTTCATCTTTAGATTTGCTTATAACTACTGTATTATTTATATGATTTATGTCATTAGGATATAGTTCTAATATGAAGCTCCTTAGATAAGCCACTTAATTTACCCCCTATCAATTACACATGTTGTTATATTAAAAATAGTAAATAATAAGTTTATTAGTCTTTATTTTAGTCTATCTAACAAAAGAACTATTGAATAAAATTAATCAACAGTTCTTTTTAATATAGATGAGAATAAATGTTCACTTAAAAATTAAAAGTATTTTCTTTATTTCTACTTCCTCTAAATGTTTCAAAGGCTTACCAAATATATAAAGTACTTAGTATTGCTTATTTCATTATTATGTTATTTTAAAATAATCTCCCTTATATTCTCCTTCAAGTGTATAAGCAACTTCATATTCCACTGTAATTGTCATACTAATATATCTTCTTTTGTTATATCTATAATTCAATGTAAAAGCGGACTTCTCTGGTGACACCTTTATTTTTGCCATATCTTTATTATGGAATGTATCCATATATCCTTCTTCTCATTCAGCTTTATAGCATTCCATAGCACCCCAGAAACTATCTATAGTTCGTTGTTCTATATTATTTTCTATTATCCAAGATTCCTAAATCTATCAATACATCTAAATATTTTATAATTTGAATAGCTAAGCTTATTTACATTTCATTTATGTATCTTAATCTTTAATTTAGTATACCTTTAGATTCAAGGTAGTTTACTGTAAGCAAACAAGCTATAAGAAATATAGCTCTTAATGGAAATACTACTGTAAATAAACTAAATAAAATATAATACAATAAGAACACTATTGATATGGCTATAATCTCACTGCTTTTTAGATATATTCCTATTATAAAAGATAATACGGACATAAATAGATATCCTCCCATGTCATACACATATAACACCTCGATTCTTTATACATAATCTAATAATTTCTTTTTTATTTCTAAATTTTATTATAATTATCTTGTTCTTTATAAAGCTTGTCTCATAGAAAGAGACTGCCTAAAAACACTTTATAACAATTACTTATTAAGACAGTCTCTTTATTTCAACTTAAATATATCTTAAAGGTAAACATTAATTTTAAAATTACCATTCTCTCCATTCTTCTGTTATATCTTCATCTATTTCTAAACCTGTAAGTTTAGCTAATTTATGAATAGAGTCACATAATTCTTCTCTCTCCATTGTTTCTATAAAGTAGTCTTCTTCCTCATCAAGTTTGTTAAAATCCTTTACTACTTTTTCTACACATTTCATTATATCTTTCTGTGATGGATTGTCTCCTAGCTTTTTCAGATTATTAGAATAAGTATCTAGTACTTTTTTTACTTTAATAAGATTTTCTCCTGTAAAAATCTCGTCTTTTTCTAATAAGTCTATATCACGATCTAATATTATATCTCCTTCGTATCCTATTCCCTCTAATATTTCAGGATGATTTTCTAGAGCCTTTTTAGTTTCTGTTGATACTGATCCATAACTTCCTAGTCCATAACTTCCACATATTTTAGGTCTGCGCTTTAATCTCTTTCCTTCTTCTGTGAAATATAGCTCTTTTTCTAAAAATTGAAACCCATAATCCTTTATGATATCATCTTCATTAATTGATATGTTTCCTATAGTTTTGAAATAGCCTTTTAACCATCCTTGATTATTTACTATATCTGGAGGATTTAATAGTTCATTTTTCATTAGATCATTTGGAATTTCTATACTCTTAGAAGGACAGTTATATATGAATATTAGATTCCAACCATTAATAAATCCATCTTCAGGATTTACTATATTTGTCTTAATAACAACTCCAAAAAAATATATGTCCTTTACAGGCTGTATTACAAATACATCTCCTTTCTTTGGCTTTTTTCTTGATGGTTCCATTTTAATTAAAATCATATTAAATAATCCTTTCTTAATATTAATTAATAATATCCATTTAGTTTTGTCCAGTCTTTTCTCCACTTTATAGTAACTCTAAACTAAGAATAAAAAATAAAATAGCCTATAACTTCATTTATGTTATGGCTATTTTACTTTTATTATCTCCTAAAAATCTTCATATTCAGACCAGATCACATCTTCTTCCTCTAGATTTTTTTCATATAGCTTTTCATAACTATCAACTAAATCCATAAAATATTTCAACGTATCTTCTAATGCTTCTTCACATGAATCTCCCATTCCAGCAATACCATCTTCCGTTCCATCTTGATGATTTCTTATTCTAATATTAGGAACTCCTTCATATTTGCCCTCTTAGTTTCCCAGAATCTTATTTTAAATTTTTCATAAGGAATTTTATTTAATGCCCATATTTCAAACTCTCCTACAAGTTTATTTATAGTTGTTACTCCTTTTATATCTATATACTTCCATTTATCCACGAACTCACTCCTTATTTTAAAACGTATAGTCAATAAGTCTAATAACTATAATTTATTTATTATTCTTTATTCAATAAATCACTCATACCATTTATCCTTAGGTGAATCAAGTCCTTTTAATTTATTTAGTTGATCTAAAGTTTTTTCTATCAAATCATTAAAGTTATTTTCAAGCATATCTGGAATTAAACTAAGTACATCCTCTAATTCACACCCTAAGGAATAAAGAAATGCTAATTCATCTAAGCCGCCTTCTTTCTCTATCTTATTTACTGTATATGGATTAAATATATAGTTTTCAGCCTCATCTATAGTTATAGCTTTATTTTTCAACGCATAGACTACTCCTAAATTCAACAAAAGTAACAATCTTTTTTTATCTACATTGTTATTTGCTCTCAAAATAGTTATACTATCTACCTCCCACTCGTTACTTCATCCATCCTTAACTTTTTTAGATATCTACTTACTTATTCTAAATATAGTGTTTAGAAATTAATTCTTATAAATACCTATAAAGCATAAATTTTGTAAGTATCTTAAATATCTATAATTATTCATTTATAACTACTTTATATGCCTTCTTAGCATCTTCTCCTTTTAACAACATCTTCAATGTCTCATGTTCTTCTTCATTATCTAATATAGGATTATTTTCATCTCCATACAATATCCCAGTAAAATTATTAACCCAATAATCCTTAATTTCTTTTAAATTTTCAAATAATATCATTTATTCATTCATAGTATACACCCCCATTATTTATCAAACCGATGCTTGTAATATTTTACATTAGCTTTATTAAAATATATAAGTTATAAGATACAGTATCTCTTTTTCAAGGAAACTTTGAGCTTATTTCCCTATCTTATTAATAAAGTTTAAAATTATAAAGCCATATAGAATATATGGCTTTATAAACTAAATTTTATATTTACTTAGACTTGAATCTATAGCTATGTTTATACTTTAATCTATTATTTTAATTTATCCGTATGGCAAATATATATAAACATTGCAATGTAAGCAATAAACAATATCATTCGTGCTAGAATCCATGTGAATAAACTAAGTAAAATACCATATATTAATGTTAATATTGATCCGACTATAGTATAACTACTTTTTCTATATATTCCATTTATTAAGCCTAATATAAATATAATAATAAAAGTTTCATTAATATTAGACAAGCGCATTATATATCTATTTTTCATTAATTAACAATGTCTATGTATTTACTAGTGATTCTATATCTTTTCTAATTGTAATACATTCGTATGACGTTTCATATATATATTTTATTTTTTAATTATCTTCATTTAAACTATACAAAATGCATAGAAAAAGTCTAATTATACATTAGTATATTTTTGTTGTTTAATAACAATTTTTTCATATATGAAAATAGTTATTGACTTTAGTTAAAATATTGTAATCATTAGAAATCTTCGAAAAAAAAGTTAATAATGTCAGGACTCAGACATTTTCAGTTGAAAAAATATAAAAAATCCTTTCAATAGAAATGATAAATTATAGTTTTCACTATTATCTTTCTATTAAAAGGATTCTTATTTAAATCTTTTTTAGTTTTATTAGAATAAATTTAATCTACTCTTAATGCTCTCATAGAATTTAAAACAGCTATTAGAGTTACTCCAACATCTGCAAATACTGCTTCCCACATAGTAGCTATTCCAAATGCTCCTAGCGCTAGAACTACTGCTTTTATTCCTAATGATAATACTATATTTTGAATAACTATTTTTTTAGTTTTTCTAGCTATTCTAATTGAAGTAGCTAGTTTAGTAGGTTCATCTGTCATTAAGACTACATCTGCTGCTTCTATAGCTGCATCTGATCCTAGTCCACCCATTGCAACTCCGATATCTGCTCTTGCTAATACCGGAGCATCATTTATTCCATCTCCTACAAAAGCTAATTTACCTTTAGTACTTTCTTGTCTATATAGTTCTTCTACCTTTTCCACTTTTCCATCTGGAAGAAGTTCAGCATAGAATCCATCAAGTTTTAGTTCTTTAGCTACAGATTCTGCCACTTCTTTGGTATCCCCTGTTAGCATTATAACTCTTTCTACTCCAACCTTTTTAAGGTTATCTATAGCAGAATGAGCATCCTCTTTAATTTCATCTGAAATTATTATATTTCCTGCAAAATTACCGTCTATAGCTACATATACTATAGTTCCATCTGTTTTAACTTTTTCAAAGTCTATCTTTTCTCTAGTCATTAACTTACTATTTCCAACTAGAACTTCTTTTCCTTCTATTTTTACCTTTATACCGTGACCTGATATTTCTTCATATGATTCTATAATATCTTCTTTTATTTCTTTTCCGTATTCCTCTTTTATAGATTTAGCAATAGGATGATTTGAGTGAACTTCTGCAATAGCTGATAATCTTAATAATTCATCCTTACTTAAATCTTTATTTGTATTTATTTCTCTTACTTTAAATACACCTTTTGTTAGAGTACCCGTTTTATCCATAACAACTGTATCTACATCATTAAGTGCTTCTAGATAGTTACCACCTTTTATTAATATACCTGCTTTGGATGCTGCTCCTATTCCTCCAAAGAATCCTAGTGGAATTGATACTACTAAAGCACATGGACATGATATAACTAAGAATACTAAAGCTCTATAAGTCCATTCTGAAAATTCTTGATTTAATGCAAGCGGTGGAATAATAGCAATCAATGCTGCTAATATTACTACTACAGGTGTATAATATCTAGCGAACTTAGTTATAAAGTTTTCTGTAGGTGCTTTTTTATTACTTGCATTTTCTACTAAATCTAATATTTTAGAAACCGTAGATTCACTAAATCTTTTAGTAACTTCTACAGTTAATAATCCATTTTCATTTACAAATCCACTTAATATTTCATCACCTTTATTAACACTTCTAGGAACTGATTCTCCTGTAAGAGCTGAAGTATTTACCATAGAATTTCCTTCTATAACTTTACCATCTAAAGGAACTTTTTCTCCTGGTTTTACAACTATAATATCTCCTATGTTTACTTTTTCAGGATTTACTTTATTAAGTTCAGATCCTACTTTTAAGTTAGCATAATCTGGCCTTATATTTAAAAGTGACTTTATAGACTTTCTAGAACGGTTAATAGCCATTCCTTGGAATAGTTCTCCTACTTGATAAAATAACATAACTGCAACAGCTTCTGGATATTCTTTAATTGCAATTGCACCAATTGTAGCTATACCCATAAGGAAGTTCTCATCAAAGACTTGACCTCTAGCAATATTTTTAACGGCTCTTAAAATAACATCTCCTCCAACTAAAACATAACTGGTTAAGAGTAGTCCTGCTCTTAAATTAGGATTCATTTTTACTACGAAAGTTAAAAATAGTAGTATAGCTCCTAATCCAAATCTAATATAATTTAATTTGCTGTTACTTTCTCCATGGTCATGACCATGATCGTGAGAATGATCATGACTATGATTTTCTATTTCACCTTTTAGTTTAACTTTTACATGTGGTTCCAGTCTTTTTACTATAGACTTTACTTCGTTAAATATAGTATTAAAATTATACCCATCTTCATACTCTACAGATAAAGTGCTGCTTACAAAGTTAAGAGTTACATTCTCTACACCTTCTATAAACATAACTTCGTTTTCTATTTTGGCTGCGCAACTAGCGCAGTTTAGTCCTTGAAGTAAGATATCTTTTTTTTCCTCACCCATTTTTCACACCCCTTATTTATGATATATTATATTATGTTATATATGAATGATTGTTCATATGTTTATATTTATTATATTACCCTTTTAATAAAAATGTCAACAAATTATTTCACAAAAAACATCTAGTTTTTTAATTGAATTTTTGTAAAATAGTTCTAAACGGTATGCAATTATGCCATTTTATATATTATTATCTTTTTCATATTTGTTATTTTAGGAGTGTAAAAGATAATAAGTGTTTTATTTGGTATATAAAACATTAAAGTGCATTGAGGGTTAATTATAAGACAACTTTTAATTTGCATAAAAAAATAGATGTGACCACCATGCCATCTATTTTCAATTTCATATATTACTCTATTTTTCATAGGTAACCTTAAGAATATTATCTTTATATCTTTCTGAATTCATCAAAGTTTTAACTATAATTTAAGAAAAGATCACTTAAAACTTTTTTAAGTAAAGCTAATTAAAAATGGACTTATCTTATGATAAGTCCATAATTTGAGGAGTATCAATACTTCTAGTTATTATTTTTTATTTCTAAGCTTTCGATTATTTTTATACACTCATCTAGCTTCATGTTATTATTGTCACCTATAAAGGAATAGCTTACATCATTTTCGTCCCAAGATATTATTTTTATATTCTTATCTAATACAGTTGCCTTTTGTCCCCTTATAGTTTTATTCTTTTCTCCAGGAATCTTAACGTTTTCACTTTCTTCTTGTTGATTATGTTTTCTTATAGTTAAGGTAAACGCTGGTTTGTTGTCTTTTACGTATGTTTGAATTATTTCATCTTGAGATATTTTACTATTATACTTTGATACTTTCATCTCCTTTAGCTTATATTCAGATGTTTGTGGTGTAGTTAGAATAGGATTTCCCATAAGTTCCTTTGCTTCTTCAAAGTTAATATCTGATTGATTGTTCTTAAATTCATCTAAATTTTCTACTTTAGCGTCTGAAGGTATATCATATTTAAAAGTATTTTCATCAAATTTAGGGGAAAAGTCAAGCTTAGTATATTCAAACTCGGTTTTAATATTACCACTATATGATATGCATTTTATAACAAACCAATTCTCCATGTTTATCCATAACTCTTGTTCTCCTAATATATTATCCTTGTCTTTAGGCTCTAATTTTAAATGATATGTTTTTATATTATTAATCTTTTCTTCTCCTAAATTTGAAATATTATGAGATTCTTTTAGAGTCTCTAAAGTCTTTTTAAATTGATCTTTTGGAGTCATAGAAATAAGACTCATGTCATTTAAGTTCTTACTAGAAAATACCTTGTTTTCTTTCTTATCATGCACTATAAACATATCCCCATCATTAACTACTACTGCACTACTTCCATCTTTAGAATTAGTTTCAGAACGTTTCTTTATTTTTCCGTTTTCCGAACTTGACCATTCTTTTAGCTTTACTTCTTCTGTAATCTTATTGTTTTCATATATACGCATTTCTCCTTCTGCATAGTATGATTTTATATTATTATCAGCTTCTATTGCATTTGCAACTATACTTTCTGGAAGTAAGCTTACATCCTTTCCATTACATCCTACAAGTACCCCACTTCCTAATGCTACCACTGTCATTAATGTCATAATTTTCTTTTTAATCATATGTTTAATCCTCCATTGTTTTTATCCAACATGCTATAACTGTACCTTTATTTTCACTAGATAAAATCTTTATCTTTCCAAAATGTCTTTCTATTATAAGTTTTACAATACTTAATCCTAATCCTGTTCCACTTTTCTTCATGATGCTTCTTTCGTTATCAGATTTGTAGAATCGTTCAAATATCTTTTTTAAATCTTCCTCTGATATTTTTTGTCCCTCATTTTTAACTATAAGTATTGCACCTTCTTTTCTAAACTCATCAAGTTCTTCTACATAACTGTCGTCCAACCATCCTGGGAGACTAAAGTTATCTGAAAAAGCACCTGCATGAATAACACTAGCTTCTTTGCTATGCTTTATAGCGTTAGTTATAAGATTATCCATTACTCTAATCATTTGATTTACACCGACTTTATACATTCCCTCTACATTAACTTGTGATACATATTTTAATCCCCTTTTTTCACATATTTCTTCATATTCTGAAGTAAGCATTTCAAAAAACTCTTGTCCTTCAACTTCAACAAAGTCTATATTATAATCAGAAGTTAAGATAGTATACATTAGTAAATCTTCAAGCATGTCATTCATATAGTCGCATTTATTTAGTATAGTTGAAACATATCTTTCACCTTTAGTATTTTTATTATGGGACTGTAAAAGTTCCGTATAAGCTCTTATAGATGTTAATGGTGTCTTTAAATCATGAGATATTGTAGCAATCATATACTCTTTCGACTTTTGCTGCTCTTCGAGTTCTTTTCTTTTATCCATTATCTCATTTTTCATATTATTAAAGTGACTTATCAAATTTCCTATTTCATCTTCTGATTGATAGCTAATTTTTACATCTTGTCCCAAAGCAAATCTACTCATAGAGCTTATTAAAAGATCAAGTGGTTTATTAAGTTTTTTATTAATTATCTTAATAGTAACTACTAATACTGTTAAAAGTATTAGGATGAACAGTAACATAGCTATTAGTGTTCTTTCATTTACTCCTTTAACCCAATTTGAACGTGATATAGTAACTTCATAAAATCCAACTAGTTTGTCGTCTTTAAATACAGGTTTCTTCAAGGTATCTGCTCTATATCCATGATTTATTTTATATAAATCTTTATAAAGCTGCTCTCTATTTAACATAGGGTATATATTATCATTCATTGAAGAATATATTCTTAATCCATATATATCATATAATGTAACTTTAGTATTACTCTTCTCTTCTTTAAAAACTAAATCATAACTATCCTTGGGATGAGTATAGAGTTCCGGATTTTGTAAGATAATATCATACTTCTCAAACTTATTAATACTGTTGATATAATCTTTCATTTCTATTTGTTTATTGTATTGCTGAATCCAAACATACAATAATATAAATACAAATATAGGAGCTAGTATTACAATAATATATGAACTTATAAGCCAATTCTTTATTTTCATTCTAGCTTGTCTCCAATAAATCTATATCCTTTTCCCCATACTGTTTCTATAAACTTAGGATGTTTTATATTATCTTTTAGTTTTTCTCTAAGGGATTTCACATGAACTGTTACTGTGTTATTTCCTTCAACGTCCATTTCTCCCCATATACTTTCATATAACTCAGCTTTACTAAATATTTTATTAGGATTTTGTGACATTAAGAAAAATAGTGCTATCTCTTTTGATGTTAAGTGTAATTTTTCATTTTTTAGTTCAAAGCTTTCTGTGTCCTTACATACTTTAAGTCCACCATCATATTCAAGTATTTTTCCATTAACATTTCTATTTATATATTTTCTATAACGTCTTAGATGGGATCTTACTCTTGCTTCAAGCTCTATTAAGCTAAAAGGTTTAGTCAAGTAATCGTCTGCTCCAATGTTAAGCCCTTTTACCTTATCTTCATCTTTATTTTTAGCACTTATAATTAGGATAGGTACTTCACTTTTTATTCTTATGTTTTTACATAAAGTGAGACCATCCATCTCAGGCATCATAATATCGACAATTATTAAATCAAAGTTATCATTATTAAACTCATTAATACCTTCTTTTCCTGTAGACGCCCATACTGTACTATATCCTGTTCTTTCTAGATATTCTCTTATAACTGAAGCTATTTCAAAATCATCTTCAACTATTAGTATTTTTTCATTCATAGTGAGGCCTCCTATGACTTCATTATATATAAGTTGTCAAACTAATTATAAAACTTAATAGTTTCTTTATAAATGAAAAATCTTAAACTAAAACTTTAGTTTAAGATTTTTATAATTATCCCTATAACTTTATTTTATATCTTTTACTCATATATACCATATCTCATAATCTCTAAATATTCTTCCATTTCAGTCATTATATCTTCCATATTTTCAAGTATTTCCTTTTCTCTATCTTTATACATAGTCATGTATTTGCTAGAAAGTCCATTTAGTAACATCATAAGAGCCTCAATAGCTTTATTTTTATCTATTCCTTCTTTTATTTTAGATTTATTAACTTTCTCTACTATTAACTTATACATTTCTGTATAAAGTTTTTGATATCTTTCTTCTAACTCTTTTTTTATTTCTTCTGGAACAGAAAAGAAAGCTCTAGTTAAGAGTTCAGTCTTTATAGGTTCTTCTGAATATAGTCTTATTTTCATCATTCCTATTGCTTTTATATATTCAATTACATCATTATTCTCAATCTTATCCATATAATCAAACACAGCTTCACTATAATAGTCTATAGTATAATCTAATATATATAGATAAAGATTTTTTTTATTTTTGAAGTAATGAAATAATATTCCCTTAGATATATCTGCTCTTTTAGTTATCTCATTAGTAGAAGCTTTCTTATATCCATTCTTAGCAAACTCTTCTATACATATATCTATTATCTTTTGTTTTTTCTCTTCTTGTAATTTCTCAAAGGTTTGAAACAATACTATACTCCTCTCATGTTAAAACAAGTAGAATTTTCTCTATGATACTCTACTTTTTAATGATTCAATAAAATTCAACTTGTTAATTTTCTTATAAGTTACTAGTTGGGCTAATATTACAAATACTATAGTTATAACACTAGCCATTAGATAGTCTACATTTGTAGCATTTATCTCAAGTGTGTATATTTCTGTACTAAAACTTTTTTCTAAAGATGCTAATATTCCATTTCCTATTGGTATTCCTATTAATATACCTAATATAGTCATAATTATATTTTCTTTTGATATAATGTTAAATATTTCTTTCTTAGAAAATCCCATAACCCTTAATGTTGATAACTCATAATTTCTCTCGGCTATATTCATAATAGTAGAACTATATACAATAACAAATCCAAGTATACCTGCAAAAATAATCATTATACTTATAGTATATAATAATAAGTCTACATATTCTTCAAATACAGTTCTCATTTCATTTAAGGATTGAACATTGGATATATATTCTATATTTTCTAAACTCTCTTTTATATTTCCTTTATCCTTTGAATTTAAATATACCCCTGTTATTTTATCTTTATAGAAAAGTTCATCTTCCACTTCCTCTATATTC
Source organism: Gottschalkia purinilytica (assembly GCF_001190785.1). NCBI lineage: Bacteria > Bacillati > Bacillota > Tissierellia > Tissierellales > Gottschalkiaceae > Gottschalkia > Gottschalkia purinilytica. The sequence goes on from NZ_LGSS01000009.1 coordinate 95,773, forward strand.
ATATAGCCATTTATTCCTAGAGACTGCTTTACTACTTCTTTTACTTCTACATTTAAATCTTTCTTACCAGGGACAAAGCTTTTTATTTTTATCTTATCACCTTTCTTTGCTCCTATAAAGTTAGCCAATCCTTGAGATAACAAGATTCCCCTTTCAGGTAATTTTACAGTTTTGTTTTCTATATCAGTAAATCTATAGGATTTAGTATTCTCTTTTAGTCCTATTATGTTTACAGTTTTCTTATTACTCTCTTTGGATATCTCAAATGGATATTCAATTTTAGGTTCTATATTAGATGTATTTACTATCTTTTCTATATCATTAACAGCTTTTAATTCTTCAGGTTTATTAAAATCTATATTATAATCCATTCTTAAAAATTTTGAGTAATGATCATTAAATACACTATTGAAAGCATTTTTTTGTGCTAAAGGCATTAAAGTTATAGCAAAAGATATTGCTATTCCTAATGAAGTAAATATTAATCTCTTCTTATTTCTAAATATATTTCTCATTACCATCTTTGAAGTAAATGATAGTCTACTCCATATAAAATTAACTTTATCTAGCAATATTCCTTTTCCTAATTTAGGAGTTTCTGGCTTCATAGATTCTGATGGCAGTATCTTCATTATCTTTCTTGAACTAAAAGCTCCTGATAATCCGCAAAATATTACTGATATAGCTAATGCTGAAAATAAAAACTTATAATAGAAGTTAAATTTAAGAACAGGTATGTTAAAATACGTCGCATACAAATTACCTATGCTACTTGATAATATAGTTCCCAAGATTATTCCTATAGTAGATCCTATAACCCCTATTATTAAGCTAATTTTAATATAGTGAAACATTATTGATTTGTTACTGTAACCTAGTGCTTTGAGAACTCCTATAGGTATTCTATCATTTTTAATCATTCTTGATAACATAGCTGATATAATTATAGCAGCAGCTCCTAAAAAAATTATAGGTACACTATCAGATACTTTTTTCACTCCATCTAGTTTATCAGATATTATTCTATTGCTAAGTTGTTCATCCTTAGAATATAACCTTATAATTCCATATTTTTTTAGTTTATTATTTAATATTTCTTTTGTATCTTTTATCTTGCTTTCATCTTTTACTTTTATAGTTATCTCATTATATTGATTTTTCAAACTTAGGTTGTTTTCTAAAAAGCTTTCAGAAACATATATTATCCCAAACTTATCTTCTGCTGGTAATAAGCTTTGTTCATTTTCCATTATATAAACATATTCTGGACTAGCCACTATACCTTTTATTTTAAGTTCATAGTTTTCACCTTGTATATAAAGCTTTAGTGTATCTCCAACTTTTAATCCTGTTGCTTTTGCAAATTGTTCTATAATCAATACTTCTTTATCTGAGTCTATGTTATTTTCTCCATTTATAGTATAAAGCTTATTTATATTATTCTTTTCAGGTAATGATATTACCCTAGTTTTTATCTTATCTAATTTACTTTCCACTTTTATTTGACCGTCTAATACTAATCTACCTTCTACATCCTTAACATTTTCAATTTTATCTATGTCTCTTATTGATTCTTTATCGATATTAAAAAAATTCACATATATATCTGCAAAATTAGTTTTATCATAGTAATAATTAACACCATCTGCTAAGTTAACTGAGCCCATGCTGAGTGCAACATATATCATAAGTCCAACTATTATTAATATAGTAACCGCTAAGAATTGTCCTTTTGAATCCTTTATTAGTCTTAATGCTCTAATATTTAACTTTTTCATTACCAAACAATCCTTTCTGGGCTTATTGGATTTTCATTTATGACATTTTCAATAATAGTTCCACTTCTCATTCTTATAACTCTATCGGCCATATCAGCTATAGGGGCATTATGAGTTATAACTACAACTGTTTTGTTATGATTTTTATTTATTTTTTTAAGTAGTGAAAGTATTGACACTCCTACTTCATAATCTAATGCTCCTGTTGGTTCATCACAAAGTAACAACATTGGATTTTTAGCAATTGCTCTTGCTATAGCTACTCTTTGTTGTTCTCCTCCACTTAATTGAGATGGAAAGTGATTCTTTCTGTCATTGAGACCAACTTCATCAATTATTGTATCTATACTTAAAGGATTCTTACATATTTCTGTAGCAAGTTCTATGTTTTCTTTCGATGTTAAATTAGATGTAAGGTTATAAAACTGAAATACAAATCCTATACTATTTCTTCTATATTCAGTAAGTTTCTTATCATTATACTTAGTAATATTTTCTCCATTTAACAGGACTTCTCCCTCTGTAGGTATATCCATTCCTCCAATAATGTTCAGTAGAGTACTTTTTCCTGAACCACTAGGACCTAGTATAACTACAAATTCTCCGTCATTTATTTCTAAAGAAACATTCTTAAGTGCTTTTACTGTTACTTCACCAAGTTTATAATCTTTTGATACATCTGATAATTTAAGAAATATATTATTTTCCATACTTTCACCCCTTTAATTTTATTAACCACCTGGTCAATTTTATTATATTCTACACCTAATTGACTACGTAGTCAATATGGTATTTTTATTAATAATTATTTACCTTATTGAATATTCATTAGATTCATGGTACTATGATTTTAAATAAAAAGGGGTGAATAAAGAGTATGGATATATCTGTGAATATACTTCCTAATTTCTTGAATTTTGTTCTTCAAATTATCTCTACTATTGTTCTCATATCAGTTGTTTATATTATTATCAAATTAGTTAGAAAAGCTCTAAGATAGTATAAACACTATCAATCTATATCTAGAATATTAATTTATCTTTATGATTAAGAAATTATAATTACTAATGTAAATGTACATAATGTAAAAGGCTTATTTCTGTATCAAGTATTAATCTTGTACAGAAATAAGCCTTTTATATTACTTAAAATTATAGTTAATTATTTTATTAAAGTATTTATATCTTTAGTTATAATTCATATGCTTTATAATATTACATTATCATGGCAATCCTAGATATAAAACTTTTATTATAATTGTCTCTTCCTAATAAATTAAAGTCTACACTCTATTAACAATATCTCAAATAACTTAATATGTTATTTTTATTTATTCTTTTTCTGTCTTAGATTAATAGATGAATCAGAAAACAAATCGGGACATCCGAATAAAAAGATATGCTCTTTGTTTATGTAGGATTTACTATTTTTTAAAAATACCAAAAGGTTTTCCTACAGGTAGGAATTCTCTTTCAAAGTGAGCATTTAATATTGATGCTGCTGAACCATAAAATGAGAATAAAGATATTAATAGTTCTGCATATCCAGCAAGTTTACTTGAAAATCCATATGCAATATTGAATGAACTAAGAGACAATCCTAAGAACAATAAATCAATTAAGAAGAAAATTGTAAATAATACTTTATGAGTTTCCATAGCTCCTATAGTCATATAAATAGTAAAAATTAAATATCCAACAAATGCAATTCCTAGTTGATTAGGGTCAGCAGTAGAAGCTAGCTTTTCTCCAAATACACCCATCTTTATAAGCCAGGAAAAAGCAGTACCAAACCAGAAAAAAGCATAACCACCAAAAGCAGTAGTACCAAAAACATTGCCTTTTTTAGCATCATTGATACAAGCAAATAATTGTGCAAAACTACCTAAAAATATTGCCCAAGGTATTACAAGAGATACTTCACTAGTAAATCCAAGCTTTTGGCTAGAAGCTACTAATGTAACCATAGCTAGTCCAAATAACCCTAATGCTGATGGATCAGCAGTAACAACTTTTACATTTTGAGTTTCGTTTAATTTCATATAGTCCTCCTTAATATTATAATAATTATAAATACGCACAACGGACATAATACCATCAAATTTGACAAAATGCAACTAAAAAAATAACTATAGCTCTTACTAAGTTCAGAGTATAGTTATTAAAGATATATAAATACTTTTAATCTAAATATTTTCTAATGTAAACATGTATTGATAATATAAATAAAGATGAAATAAAGTAATTTATTTAGTTTAAAATGTCGTTGTAATTTTTTATCTACTCTTCTGTGTTGTCTTATTCATATTGTATTTATATTTTATTTATTATAATAGTAACTTCTGTTCCTTCTCCCTTTTTACTATCTATCTCTATGGTTCCTCCATGAACTTCTATTATATCCTTTGATATAGCCATGCCTAGGCCTGATCCTTTATGAATTTCGGAAGTATTTGTGCCTCTATAGTATCTTTTAAAAACATTTTTTAAATCATTTTGATCTATACCTTTACCATCATCTTTAATTTTTATAGATACCTTATTGACTTTATCTACAACTATAACTTGTATATTAACATCTTTATTGTTGTGTATGATTGCATTATAAATCAAATTATTTAAAGCTCTTTTAAAAAAGTTCATATCTATATCCACATGTATTGGTTCTTTTTCATATTTAAGTTCTATATTTATGTGAGAATATTTAGGATCATTTAGAATATCTATTATAGACTCCTTAATAAATCCTATTATATTTACTCTTTGTTTATCTAATATAATCATATTGTTTTTAAATTTATATGTTAAGTTTAAATCTTCTACTAAATTTTGAAGATACAATGATTTGTTAAATATAATATCTACATAACTCTGTATCTCCTCATTTGTGCAGTGATATTCAGTATCTCTTATTATCTCTGCATAACCTTTTATAGATGACAATGGAGTTTTTATATCGTGAGATATATTAGATATCCATTCTTGCCTGAACTTTTCAATTTGTCTTCTTTCTTCTTGACTTTCCCTTAAATTATCAGAAAGAGTATTTAAATTAGTAAATACCTCTTTATAAACTCCTTTTTCTTCATAAACAATGTCATAATAGCCTTTAGAAAGATTCTTAATTCCTTCAATTATTTTTTCTAAAGGTCTAGTAAGTTTAATACCAAACATATTTCCTATGATTGCTATAGCTATAATATCTATAGCTAGTATCCAAAAAGATTTACTTCCAAATATAGCTTCTGCTACATTCGTAGGATTAAAATATAATGTATATTTTACTATTTTACTTTTTGGAAATCCTATAATATAAGTCCATTTATAGTTTTCCTTTTCTATATAATCTACAAAAATAGTACTATCACCCATATCATATCTATTAAAGTTTACTATTTCTATTGGAGAATACTTGCTAGGAGTATCTTTAGTTTTTTTATAACTATACACCTCTCTTCCATTCTCATCTAAAATTTGTATCCAACCTTGATTCTCAACGACTTTGTCCAATCCTTTTTTAGACATATAAGGAGTATTATCTTTAAAAGTTATATATTTCTTGAATTCACTTACGTATTTATCTATATTTACAATTTCTTTTTTTTGATCTCTAATATTATATCTTTTGGCTAAGACAAATCCTACTATTATAAAATTTATGATAATAACTGAAAGAGCACATAATATTAACGCTCCTATGAATCTATTAATTATTTTACCTTTAGCTTTATATTTAAATCCCATCTTAATCTTCCTTACTTACTAGCTTATATCCTAGACCTTTTATGGTTTTAATATATTCAGGATTAGAAGGTTCATTTTCTATTTTTTCTCTTATTCTTCTTATATGAACCATTATAGTATTGTCATATCCTATACTTTCCTCTCCCCATACTTGTTCGAATAGCTTTTCCTTACTTAGTATCTGATTAATATTTTTAGCCATATATAAAAGCAGTTGATATTCTTTAGCTTTTAATTCTATTTCTTTACCTTTTTTTAATACTATTGATTTTTCTTCATTAATTTCTATATCTCCAAACTTAAGAGTCTTATTTTCTTTCAATAATGTATTTTTCATATAATCTATTCTTCTTAAATGTGCCTTTATTCTAAAAGCAAGCTCTTTTGGACTAAATGGTTTTGTAACATAATCATCTCCACCTAGCCCAAGAGCAAGTATTTTATCTATATCTTCAGATTTTGCAGATAAAAATATAATAGGCGAATAAGTTATTTCTCTTATTTTTTTACAGGCTTCAAAACCATCTATATCTGGGAGCATAATATCTAGAACTATAATGTCTGGACTTTTAATTTTACACATTTCTATTCCATCTAAAGCTGTTTTTGCCTTAAAAATATTTTCAAATCCTTCTTTTCTGAGTACCGTCTCTATAAGGTTTAAGAGTTCAACTTCATCATCTATTAAAAGTATTCTTTCATTCATTCTAGTTTTATCCCTTTCCTAAAACAATTTATCTACTTTAATTTAACACATCTCTTCTTTTTAAACAAACTAGTCCTACTAGGAATATTATTGAAAATATAATGAGACTTGCTATTGGATAATTAAATTCTTTTTGCAATGCCTCATTGAACCCTCCATAAAAAGATAATATTGGATAATCCCATATATAATACATCCAAAATCTTTTTGAATTAGCAGCTAGTATTGCCGGCATATTTAGTATTAGTCCTATTCCAATAGAATATAAGGAATTAGTAAGATTTACTGATAATAAATATTGAATGAGTATTATAGGAAAAGCTGATATATATGCTATAATAGGTCCTTTAAATAATACTTCATAATTTATAGGATCTGTTATTCCATTTATTTTTCCTATTAGTACTAATGCACAAGAAACTAATATAACGTTTATTAGAACTAAAATATATCCTATAATAAGCTTTGTAATATAAAAGTTACCTCTTCTAATAGGCAAAGAAAGCATTTTTCTCCATCCATTTCCACTATGCTCTATTTTCATTAATATAGCCATAATTACACATATAAGTATAGGAAATAAAAATTGAGCATAGAATGGAATTATACTTACATATAAGTCTATCCAATCTATAAATCCCTTTTTTTCCCTTGCAAAAGATAGTAATAATATAAAAATAGGAATTGAAATCAATAAAGAAAAAATCCCTGAATTTTTAAGCTTTAGCAATTCACTTTTCAATAATCTTATCATTTTATCCCTCCTCAATAAATATTATTTTCTAATTAGTGATATCTTTTCTCTTAAAAGTAACTACCCCTAGAGTTAAGAATATAGCAGTACTTATTAAGCTTCCTAAAACTAACTTTTTGATCTCAATATCTGTGTAATACGCTAAAAATAAATAGTTGTAAGGAATAAAGTACCCTAGTCCACTATTTTTAACAATGGAAACACCTAGAAATGTTCCTAGCACTCCGTATGAAACAGATTTTATATTATTTTTATTAATTACCGATAAAAACTGTTGAGTACTAATTATTCCAAATAGAGCAATCCATTGAAATACTATATTTTTTAGTGGTATAACTATATCAAATTCTTTTTCAAATCCAAATATAAGACCTATTATTATTAGTCCTAAAGTATTCAAAACAGGAACTGTAAAAGTAGCTATTATACTAGTTATATATTTAGATATATATAACTTTTCTTTAGATAAAGGTATTGTAAGGCTATATTTCCATCCTCCATTTTTATCTTCTATACTGAAAACAATACTTGCTATAATTATAGAGAACATAGTAAAAAAGATAGCATATCCAGCAGTACCATAGTTCTCTAAAAAAATCATATCCCATTTTCCAAGGCCTCTTTGAGAATAAACTTCTATTAAATAATCTTTTCTAATATAGATATCTAAGAAAACCAAAAAAGCCTCACCTATTGGAAATAGAAATAGTAATTTTTTAAATAGTGTTCTTTTGTGTTTAAGAATTTCAGAATTTATACATTCCATAAAAGCCATTACTATTTCACCTCACTCTGGGTCATATTTAAAAATATCTCTTCTAAAGATTCTTGTTGTTTGTTTAAATAGTATACTTGATGACCTTCATTTACTAAAAGTCCATTTATATCTTCTGGATTTCCTTGTTCAGAAGGAACGCATATTTTATCTCCTTTTATTTCCGCAGCATATCCACTTTTAATTAAAAAATAATATGAATTTTTAATATCTTTGGTTTTAATTTGAATTTCTTCACTTATAGATCTTTTTAACTCTTCCATACTTCCTTGAAAATGAATCTTACCTTTATTAATTATTCCTATATGCGTCGCCATTATTTCTATTTCACTTAATATATGACTAGACACTAAAACAGTCATTCCTTGCTTCTCAGGTAAGCTCTTTATAAGTTCTCTAATTTCTTGAATACCTGCTGGGTCTAATCCATTTGTAGGTTCATCTAATATCAAAAGTTTTGGATTTCCAAGTAAAGCCTGTGCTATTCCTAATCTTTGTTTCATTCCTAAAGAAAACTTTTTTACTTGAGAGTTTTGCCATTTTTCTAATCCTACTATATTCAATACTCTACTTATTTCGTCTTTTTTAAGTCCTAATATGTTTGCACTTATACTCAAATTTTCAAAAGCAGTTAAGTTCTCATAGTAGGAAGGATACTCAACTAAAGACCCTATATTTTTTAATATATCTAGATTATTCGTGGTAACATTTTTATTAAATATTTTTATACTTCCATTAGTAGGTCTAATAAGTCCTAAAAGCATTCTAATGGTTGTAGATTTCCCTGCACCATTAGGTCCTAAAAATCCATATATTTGTCCTTCTTTAACTTCTAAATTAATACTATCTACAGCTGTAAACTTTCCAAATCTTTTAGTTAAGTTTTCAGTTTTTATTATATATTCACTCATTTAGCTACCTCCTTTATTACTTTCAATAGTATTATAAAATATCAACCTTAAACTCATATCACCTGAACCTTAAATAAACCTTAAATAATTATAAGACAATATATATTACTGTTTTCAATATATCTTAACATCATATTATTTGGGTTCAAAAAATAAAAAAACCTGTAACAAAAATTACAGGTTTTTTATAACAATCTAATATTTTATTGGTATATAGAGTATCTATCTTCTAACTTTCTAAATCCAAACATTAATACAGAAGTCATTATAAGATATATTCCAGCTGCTATTATAAAAGGAGTAATTACAAGATCTCTTGTTACTATTTCACTAGCTGCCCTTGATAAGTCCCCCATACTTATAGCTGCAACTAGTGCAGTATCTTTTATAAGATTAACTGATTCGTTACAAGTAGGAGGTATTACTCTTCTTACAGTCTGTGGAAGTATAATATGCCTCATAGTTTGCTTATAATTAAATCCTAAGGCTTTTGACGCTTCATACTGTCCTTTATCTATTGATTCTATCCCTGCTCTAAATACTTCTGTAAGATACGCTCCATAATTGAGTGAAAAAGTTATTGCAGCAGCAGCAAAAGCAGGCATATTTAATGCTGGAAATATTATTGGTATTCCATAGTACACAAAGAATACTTGTAGTAATAAAGGTGTTCCTCTAAATATCCATGTGTATATATTTAAAATACTCTTTAATATTTTAACTCCTGATATTTTTCCTATAGCTCCAATTACTCCTAGTGGTATAGAGCAAATCATTGTAACAATAGATAGTGAGACTGTAACACCGCAACCTTTTAAAATATAAACTATCATATCTAGTAACTTCTCCAACTTAAGTCCTCCTATTTAGCTACTGATCTTCTCCAAACCATTCATTAGAGATTTTATCAGTAGTTCCGTCAGCTTTCATTTCAGCTAAAATTTTATTTAATTCTTTTAAAAGTGCTTTATCTTCTTTTCTAATTCCAACACCATACTCTTCTTTTTCAAGATAGTCCTTTAATATTTCATATTCTCCTGGTTTCTTTTTAAGATAATATTTCCCAACTACTTCATCTACAAGTAAAACCTCTATTCTTCCTGCTGATAAATCCATAAGTGCTTCTACATTATTAGAATATTTTTTAACATCTTTTAAAACATCTGATACTTCTTTATTCTTTTTTAGTGCATCCTCAGCAGTACTTCCCATTTGTAGTCCTAATATTTTTCCTTTTAAATCCTCTTTAGTTTTTATACTAGAACCTTTCTTTACCACTAAAATTTGTTTGTTTGCTAGGTAAGTATCTGAAAAGTTAACTTGTTTCTTTCTATCTTCAGTTTTAGTAAATGCATTCCAGATTAAATCTATATCGCCTTTTTTAAGAGTTAGTGTAACTCCTTTCCATTCAACTGGCTTAAACTCAGCTTTTACTCCCATCCTCTTAGCAACTTCTTTTGCTAAATCTATGTCAAATCCTATTATTTCTCCCTTATCATCTCTAAATCCCATTGGTGGAAAGCTATCATCTAGTCCTACAACAAACTTACCGCTTTCTTTTATCTTATTAAGAGAATCATCAGCTTTTCCTGATGTTTCTTTACTACCACAACCAGTAAATAATAATGAAATTAATAGTATACTTATAATCAATGCTATTATTCCTTTTTTCATCCTAATTCCTCCTGCATATTAAATATTCTATATGTATTATACTTTAATATGATAAAGTTGTAAAGTATCAAATCAAAAAAGAACAAAAATTTATTCATAAATTTTTGTTCTTTTTAAGTGTTATGTTATTCATACTTCATAGTCATACACCCTAGAGTAAAATATACAATTCCCATTCCTATCAGAACTAAACATGGTACTATTATCGAATTAACATCATATCCATACATAGCTATCTTTTCAATACCTTCTACAGCCCATTTTTGAGGTGTTATATTTGCAAGTGCCAATATTATTTTAGAACTAATTATATCAAGTGGCCACATACATCCACCTAGCATAGATGTAGCTGTTAACGCTATTGGTGAAACAGCAGAAAGTTGTCTTTGATTTTTTAATATACTAACTAAGAACAATCCTAGTGATACTGTTACAAATACAAAACATGATATTACAATAAATATCGCTAACATATTGTTTCCTAAATCTAAATTGAACAAATATTTTCCCCCAAATAATATTATACTAACTTGAAATAATCCTATAATGAAAGATACTATGAGATTACCACCTAGTAACGCTTTATTTGATATGGGAGAAACTAATGCTCTTTGCCAAGTTTTAAGTTGTTTATCTCTTAATATATCTCCTACACTAAATACTATTGTATACATTGAAAAAAATAAAGAAAAACCTATAACTATGTGTTTTGCATTATCATAGTTACCAATTCCACTACCACTTATTACTTCTTTTTTTATTTCAAATGGATTTTTATACTTCCATCCCTCTATACTCTTGTTATAAGCTTCTTCAAATTTATCACTATTTAAATATTTTGAAGTTGTTTTTGCTATTTTTATATTACTAAAGACTTTATCAGCATTATCTTTTAATATATTTTCTAAAGTCATTGTATTTATATCTTCTTTAATTTTCATCAAATTTATTTCTATTTTTCTATTGTCTTTTAAAGATTCTCCAAATCCTTTTTCTAAATTTACTACTGCAAAAACTTCATTAGACTCTAAGCTTTTTAGTCCATTTTTATAACTCAATATATTGTACCTAAATGAATTATCTTTTTTAAGCTCTTCTACCATCATTTTAGAATATTGTGAATTATCACTATCTACTATTGCAACTTTAGGAACATAACCTGCATTTTGAGCACTTCCTGCTATAAAGGCCATTCCTAGTGCTAATAATGTCATTATTAGCATAATGCTCATTTCATGTCTAAATATCATAATTCTTAATTTCAATATACTAAGCATTACTACACCTCTCTTCCTTTTTTGCAAAGAATGTAGCTATTAGTATAAAAATCGTTCCTATACTAATTAATAATAAAAGAGGTGTTCTTATTTTCTCTATACTATTTCCTAGCATAACATTCTGATAAGCTTCAATTCCTAGACCATTTAATGTTAAATATCTAAAACTTTGTAAGAATTTTGGGAATGCTTCTAGTGGAAACATGCTTCCTCCAAGTATGGCCATAAGATTTGCTACTATCGTATCAAAAGCATTTACCATTTTATCACTTTCCCACTTAAAAGCTAATACTGAAGTAAGTGTACCTAATCCAGCAACTGCAAATATTAAAGATAGAGTTACCATCATTACGTGTAACATATTTCCCCAATCTACTTTAAATAATATACTGGTAAATCCTATTATTAAGCTCATCTGTACTATTGCGAGTAAAAATATAGTAAAAAACTTTCCCATCAAAATATTGAATCTTGACATTCCTGCTATAACCATTCTTTGATAAGTTAGATTTCTTTTTTCTTCTAACGATAACATTCCTCCTTGGGAAACTGTATATATTATAAACATAGTTGCCATACCAACTGAATAAAATTGAAAACTTGATAAAGCTTTCTTGCCGTTTATTGATTTGCTGTTTATAGAAACACTCACATCTTTAAAGCTATCTGATATTTCATTAATAACCTTATCTAGTTTTTCAAAGCTACTACTTCCTAAATTATTTTCAAAAGCTGTTTCTAAGAACACATTCTTGCCTATGATTATGGTTGCTAATTTATCAGTAAATCCTTTTGTAATTCCTTCTATTATTTTTCCACTCATTAGCTTATCTGGATGACTTATAACTTTAACTTCCATATTATTTCTAAAAGGAGTAAAAAAATTCGCATACATGTTAAATATAAAGTTCTTTGGAAATATAATTATTCCAGATATTTTCTCTTTCTCAAGTAACTTTTTAGCCTGTTCTTCTTCTAGGATTCTAAATTTTATAACTTTTTTAATATCTTTATTTTTAATAAAATTATTTATAATTTCCTCTTCAATATTAAAATCTTTTACTTTACTAACTAACTCCTTATTATTATCTTTAACAAAGCCATTTTCTTCTAAAAATTTTATAAAATCATTAGTCTCTTTAGATATATTGTAGTTTTTAACTATAGCCACTTCTTTCTTTGAAGTATCTATTTTATCTGTAAACATATCTTTTAGTGAATTTCCTAATATTGATATTAATATTATTGGCATAATTATTAAAATAGCCATAGACTTTTTATCTGACAATAATACTTTTAAGTCTTTTAAAATGACATGCCACATGCTCTCTCGTCCCTCCTTTAATCTCTAAGGGTTTTTCCTGTTAAATTTAAAAATACACTTTCAAGATTTGGTCTTTTTACATCTATTGATATTATATTACTGTTTGTTTCACCTACTTTAAGTACTAATTCTTCAAACAGTTTTTTAGTATCTTCTACTTTTAAAACTATAGTATCATCATTTATTTCGATATCTTTTATGTCTTTAATTTCATTCAGCTTAAATATAGTTTGATCTGTTATGTTATCTAATCTTAATAGAATTATTTTATCTTCATTTATTAGACTTTTTAATTCTTCCTTGGTTCCTGTTTCTATGATTCTACCTTTATCCATTATGCTTATTTTATTACATAACAGCTCTACTTCTTCCATATAGTGACTTGTATATATAATAGTCATTCCTTTTTTATTTAAATCAATAACTGTATCTAAAATATGATTTCTTGATTGAGCATCTATACCAACTGTAGGCTCATCCATTATAAGTAATTCGGGTTCATGTAACAAAGCAGCCCCTATATTTATTCTTCTTTTCATACCACCAGAATATTTTTCTACTTTTTCTTTTAGCTTGTCTTTAAGTCCTATAATCTCGGCAACTTCATGTATTCTATTTTCTAGTTTCTTCTTTCTTAATCCATAAATATGTCCCCAGAACTTTAAGTTTTCATATCCTGTAAGCATAGGATATAGGGCTATATCTTGTGGTACAACCCCTAGCTTTTCTTGTATATACTTAGGATTTTTTAATATACTTTCTCCTTTATAAAATATCTCCCCTTCTGTTGGCTTAGTAAGTGTAGACAACATAGATATTGTTGTAGATTTTCCCGCACCATTAGGTCCTAATAATCCAAATATTTCTCCTTGTTCTATTTCAAAATCTACTCCATCTACAGCCTTTAATTCTTTAAAATATTTTTTTAGATTTTTTACTTGGAGTAAAATCATGTTATTCCTCCTCTACTTCTTTATTTGAAAAATCTTTAAATATATATGGAATTCCTTGTTCAAGTTCTTCTTTTTTTAATATATTTGTTTTATTCAATTTTGGAAAATCAAACTCTTGTTTCTTTTCTATACTCCAATTTTTAGTTTGAATTTCCATAATACTTTCTGTAATCTTATCTTTCTTTGAATCTTTAAATTTAGCTTTCACTTTTATATCTTCTTGTATAATATATCCGTCAATATCTATATATCCTTTATAATCAAAAGACTCAAACTTCATATCTTTTAACTTATTTCTAAAGTCTTTTATGCCCTCATTTATATCTACTTCTGTTTCGTTATATTTTATTGGATTGTTATTCATATATTCGCTCTGTTTAATTATTTTTTCTATAAAGCCTTCTTTTTCAATAACATCCAGTGACTTTTCTAATAGCTTTTTTAATTGACTATCATTTAATTGTATTTTAAATTCCTTAACCTTTACTTCCCCATCTTCTGTTGATATAAGAGTATCTTTGCCTGTAACTACATCTTTTTCTTTTAGTATACTGATCCAGTTTCTTTCTAGTTCTTTAAATATATCACTTAGATTATTATCATTATCTATGTCTTCTTTCTGAGCATTTTTCACCTCATCATCAACTAAAAAATACTTACCTAACATAGGCATTTTTACAAAGTGTTGATCCTTGTTTTGATAGTAATTTGTATCAAAACCCATCCCACCAAGATTCATATAATTTCTAGCTATTATCTGCTTATTTTTCTTATCAAATTTTACATTATTTTTTAATTCTAAGTTTTTAAAATAGTTTAACTGTCTTATCTCTTCTTTAGAAGCACCTTCTAAATCATAACTATTTTTTACATTCATTTTTAAAGAATTCTGGCCTTTTTGTATGTTACTTGTTTTATTAACCGCACTAATATATTCTTTAAAAGAATTTTGTGTACATGCTGAAAACATTAATGATATACTAGCTATGAATAAAAGAAGTAGTTTTTTCATAAAATCCCTCCTCTTATAATTATATAAACTATTAAAGTCTCGATTTATTATCCTTATTTATATTTTAATATCTTTAGTCAAACTTTTCCTGTACATAAATTCACTAATTATATATGACTTTTGTCATAAATGACATATCTATTAAGTTCTTTAATAAATAAAAAAATTCTAAATCTTGTATGAAAAACTATACAACAATACAGGATTTAGAATTTTTTTATTTATTAGATATGCTATTTAACTAAAATTCTTTGAAATTAATATAACTAATAATTACATATTTTTTAAAACAAATATAGCTAATTGTGTTCTATCTCTAAGATCTAACTTGTCCAGTATGTTTGTAATATGATTCTTAACTGTTCCTTCACTTAAAAATAATTCTTTAGCTATTTCTCCGTTATTCTTACCTTCACCTATGAGTTTACATATAACTGTTTCTCTATCTGTAAGCTCACTTATCCTTTTATCAACTATCTTATATTCTGGTTTGTAATTTGCTAATGACGCAAATTTATCTAAAACTTTTAGTGCTATATCTGGCTGTATCAAAGCTCCACCATTATAAACCGTTCTTATAGCTTCCGCTATTTTTTCTGGTGTAGAATCTTTTAGCATATATCCTATTGCTCCATATCTCAAGGCATCAAATATATATTCATCATCATTAAATGTAGTTAATACAATTATCTTTATATCTGGTAAATCTCTTTTTATAAGTTTTGTAGATTCTACTCCATTCATATTGGACATTTTAATATCCATAAGTACAATATCTGGATTATGTATTTTACACATGTCATATGCTTCTTTTCCATCTGAAGCTAGTCCACATATTTCTATATTTTCTTCAGCAGATAATATCATTTTTAAACCTTCTCTTAATATGCTTTGGTCATCAGCTATCAATACTCTTATCATTTATGTCACCTCTATCTAATGGAATAAATCCACTTACTTTAAATGATTCTCTACTTTCTATGTTTATTTCTCCATTTAAACTATATATTCTTTCTTTCATTCCCTTTATTCCGTTTCCTTCTTTTATTTTGTCTATATTGAATCCATCGTTACATATTTCAAAGTTAATTACATCAAATTTACAAATTATAAATATAAATATATTTTTAGCTTTTCCATGTCTTACTGCATTTGTAATAGACTCCTGAATCGTTCTATAGAGAGCAGCTTCTATTGTAGGATTTGTTTTTACAATATCTCCATCTATTTTAATATCTATATTTACACCTGTCTTATTAGAAAAACTATTAGACATTTCTTTTATAGATTCAAATATGTTTAAATTATTGTTATTTATTTTTAATGTCTCTATAATTTTTCTTACTTCTATAAGACTCTCCCTAGCAGAAGTTTTAGCATCATTTAAATAATTTTTAGCATTTTGTATATCCTTATCCATTAAATGGCTAGACATTTCTAATTGCATAATAAGAGCTGTCATTTCGTGACCTAGCGTATCATGAATGTCCCTAGCAATTCTAGTTCTCTCTTCTATTTTAGAATATTGTTCCACAACATCAGCATATTTTCTTAGATCTCTATGTGCTTCTAATAAACTCATATATAATTCATCTTTCTTTTCTTTTTCTTCTTTATAATATCTAGCGAAATTAATAATTACTGTAGCCAAAATACTTATAAGTGTAAAAAATAACATCTCAGATATATTTCCTAAATTATTTTTATAATATATTAAAATACAATACTTTATTAAAGATATTAATAAAGTTAGTACACTCATAGTTATTCTATATTTTAGTTCCAGTGACAATGATATTTCTACTAAGATTATTATATAAAATAAATGTAAAAAATAGTTTATAAGATATTTTGAGTTATGTTCTAAGTAAAATATTAATAATATATCTATTAAAAACGAAAAAACATATAAATATTTAAATCTAGTATAAATATTTCTTATAATGCCAACAGTTAAATATGCAATAAATATTGCTAAAAATATAAATAATCTATAATTACTTACATTTTCAAATTTTATGGATAATAAAAAAATTATTATAGATATTAATATCTTAACAATACTAACTTTATTATTCTTAGATATATTCATAGTTTTATCCTTTCATACATAACCTTTATTTTTCAAGTAAATATTAATATAAATTATCTAATAATATCTTCAGTTTTAAGTATATAATCTTTAAGAAATACTTTCAATTTTTCCTAGTTATTGTAGCTTATATTTACTAAGTATTCTACTAATAATATATATGTAAGTATCAATACACTTACAATAATTCATTTGTTGGAGGGTCACTATGAACAATAATTATAATAGTAGTTTTTCCCAAAATTTAAAAGCCCTTGAAATAAAACAAGCAAAAGAAAGAATGGGATTAACAAGTGGTTTAAGTAGTAGTGCTAATTTAAATTCTTTGAGTAATTTAAGTAGTAACGCTAATTTAAACTCTGTTAGTAATTTAGGATTAACAAATAATTTAAGTAATAGTGCTGCTTTAAGTCCTGTTGGTGGTTTAGGATTAATAAGTAATCCAAATAGCAATGCTAATTTATATTCTTATAAAAATGATGGAGTAATTGCTAGCTCTGCAACAAATATAAGGTATACCTAGACTAAATAGTCTATAACCAACTTTTTATCTCCTTACTAAAATATAAAAAGAGGATGGAATTTATTCCATCCTCTAATTTTTAGTACCAATATCCTGGGTCATAATAATATCCATAGTATGGATCATCATAATATGAATAAGGATTATGATGACTATGATGTCTACGTCTTCTACGTCTTCGGTGTCTAAATAATTCATCTAAAAATATTATTGTTACTATATCTCTTAACAATCTTCTCCTTCTTCTTCTAGGTACAGGTCTTATCTGTGAGTCTACCTCTTCACTTGTTACATCCAACTCATGTACATCATCAGCTATTTCTGGATAATCTTCTAAAATTTTTCCATATATTTCATCTACCATCCCTTCTATCTCATTTCGAGATATATCTTGTGTAATTCCAACACTATTAGTATATTCTTCAAGATAGTTCTTTACCTTAGGGTAAATTATATAGTAGATATCAGGATAAGGCTCATAATCATAAAATGTAGACATATTATCTCTCCTTTTTAATTAACTTTACTAAATATACTATGTATGAGAGTTACATTTTGTCACTACAAAATATTTAAAATAATAAAAAATGACGGCTTATTCAGCCGTCTATTTTGGGGTTAAACATTGGATTTTATTAATAACTTTGAAGGTAAGTGGTCTTAAAATACTAATACCCTCATTCATAATCTTTTAAACTCTTAATACTAATTAGGCATTTTTTCAAATACTTCTTCTCTAAACTGTGAATTATAAAGTTTTGCATATAATCCATCTTTTTGCATTAGATCTTTATGATGTCCTTGTTCCATTATTCCTTCATCAGTTAAAACAATTATTTTATCAGCGTTTCTTATAGTTGTTAATCTATGAGCTATAACTATAGTAGTTCTTCCTTTTGATAGTAATTCAAGAGACTTCTGGATTATTATTTCATTTTCATTATCAAGAGCAGAAGTTGCTTCATCTAATATTAATATAGAAGGATCTTTTAAAAATACCCTTGCTATTGATATCCTTTGTTTTTGTCCACCTGATAATTTTGCTCCTTTTTCACCTATATATGTGTCATATCCATTAGGTAAAGACATTATAAAATCATGGATATTTGCACTTTTAGCTGCTTTAACTACTTCCTCATCAGTCGCATCTATTTTACCATAAAGTATATTCTCTTTTATAGTTCCCGTAAATAAAAATACGTCTTGCTGAACTACGCCTATATTTTGTCTTAGTGATTTTAATTCTATATCTGCTATATTTATATCATCTATAAGTATCTCACCAGAATCTACATCATAAAATCTAGGTATCAAATGACAAAGAGTAGTTTTTCCTCCACCTGATGGACCAACTAAAGCTAATGTTTCTCCTGGGTTTATAGTATAACTTATATTTGACAATATTTTTTCGTTACTATCTGTATAGCTAAATGTAACATTTTTAAGTTCAATTTTGCCATTTATATTTTCTAATTGCAAAGCATTTTCTTTATCATATATATCTGGTTGTATATCCATTACTTCAGTGAATCTCTCAAAGCCACTCATTCCATCTTGATACTGTTGTATAAATTGAGCAAGCTTTTTAATTGGCTGTAAAAAATAGTTTACATATAAAATATATGCTACTAAATCTCCTACACTTATTATCTTATTGTATGCGAATATACCACCTAAAGACAATACTACTACATCTAAAGTATTTGAGAATAGTTGTATCCCTGCAGAAAATTCTGCCATAATTTTAAAGGCACCTTCTCTTGAATCTTTAAATGCAATATTTCCTGTATTAAATTTCTCCATTTCAAATTCTTCATTTGTAAAAGACTTAGAAACTCTAATACCCGCTATGCTATTTTCTAATCTAGAGTTTACATTGGCTATTTCTCTTCTTTGTCTTCTAAAAGATTCTAGCATCTTTCTTCTTTTAATTATTCCAAACCAAGCCATTATAGGAATAAATAAAAATATAATAAGAGTAAGTCTCCATTCTATAGTAATTAATATAAAGAAAGATCCCACTATCATTATTAATGATATAAATAAATCTTCTGGACCATGATGAGCAAGCTCAGTTATATCTCTTAAGTCATTTACTATTCTAGACATTATATGACCAGTCTTGTTATTATCAAAATAGTTAAATGATAAATTTTGAATATGAGAGAAAAGTTCTTTTCTCATATCATATTCCATTCTGACACCAACTATATGTCCCCAACAATCAACTATATAATTGCACACAAACTTTACAATAAATAATATTGCTAAAATACCACACATAATAAGTAATGGTCTCAATTTTCCATTGGGAATTAAATCATTTATTGCCTTTCTAGTTGCCACTGGATATAGTAAATCTATGACAGCTATACTAAATGCACATATCATATCTAGAAGGAATAATTTCCAATGGGGTCTATAATATGAAATAAATCTTTTAATCATATAGCTAATTTACACCTCCAAGCTCGTTTTTCATACGTAATAAAATTATAAGGGATGATATAGAGTATATACTCATATAGGTAAACGCCACTATTCCAGTATCATTTATAATAAATGCTACTAAAGATACAATAATCATGACAAAACATTTTTTTATAATATCTGGCCTTACTCTTTTTGCAGTATTTATAATCTCTCTTTCTCTAATAAAGAATCTAATAAAGAAGAAAATCTGACTTATAAATATGACACTCCATGGAGGTACTATTGCCATGAATAATAATTGTTTTAGCTTCTTAATTATCATATCAAAGAATTCATAGTATCCTAGTACTTTAATTCTAGTAATTAACTCCCCAGCGTGACTTCCTGATACATTATTCATATCTATATATAGATTTACTCCTAATATTAATAATCCTAAAATCCCTAAAGCTAAAATTTCTTTTCCTCTAATCTTTCTATTAAAGATCAATACATATATTAACACTAAAAACATTGATATAGAAGTTAGATAACCACCAAAATTAGCTCCATATTTACCTGATAGGCTAAATATAATTAATGGTATATAGAGCAACAAAAATAACACTGATAAAAAATTATTTTGTATTTTTCTTTTAGCCCAAAAATAAGTAATAACAGAAGTTATTATAAGTACACCCATTATTTCATTGTTAAGTCCATAAAACCTTCCAGCTGCTACAATATTGTTATACCCTATAAAAGAACTATATAATATTTCAATATTAAAAAATACTCCTAGTAAAATTAAAATATTTGTAATTACACTTAATACTTCAAAAGTTTCTTTTCCTTTTTTAGAAAGAAAATATGATAAAAGTAAAGATGATATTATAATAAGTGTACAATATATAACAATACTTTTGTGTATATTAAAAATACCTAACAATAAAGATCCAAGTATAAAAAATAATATAGTATTCATTATCACCATATACTGATTTAAGGTTTTGTTTTTTAAAAATAGATAATTAAATATAACATATATTTGCAATGCTATAATAATTCCATGAAAAATATACTTTATCAAATTTAGATTTAAAAACTTAGCTAAATTATCTTTATTTTCATCTATTAAATTAGTATTTTCTTTAGTAGGTAAAATACTAATTTTATTTCCTATCATAGCATTAACCTTTATGTCATACATACCCGATATAGTAGGAAATATATCTAGATTTGTTACTATCCCTTGTCTCTTAGTACTATCACTTGTTAATTTACCTACTTTGTTACTTTGATCTTTATATATAATAGGTACTAAAGTTGTATTAAGTCTATAATCCATATCTCCTGATACCTTTTTAGGAAACATCATTATGTTGTGAGATACATTTTCATCTATATATTCTTTAAGTAACTTCAGTCTATTTTCATTATTGTTTATATTATATGAAACTACTAAAACATCGGATTTTTGAAATAAGCTGTTAGTTTTATCTTTTAGCCATTCTAAATTGTAAGTTATCTTATTTTCTCCATACTTTATATATCCATCTTTATCACAAGCCATAAAAGATGCTTCATCATTTCCTATATAAGATATATCTTTATTTTTTAATTTAAAAGTTCGTCCCATAAAGCTAATAGTATTGGAGAAATTAGGATATTTTTTATCTAAATCTTTTAATACATCTTTATATCCCTCTACTTTTAACTTATTTCCTTCATTCTTTACTTCTTTAAAAAGTTTACCACCTGTAGTGACTCTTCTACCTGTAGATATAGTAGTAAAAAAACTTTCATCGTTAGTTTTGTATCCAGTAGATGTCTTTGTACTTAAAAGACTTACTGATAAGCTTTTATTGAGTATTTTATTTGCTTTCGCGAAATCTAATTCATCTAAAACTACTATAAGAGTTTTTTTAGTTCCTTCTGCTTTAACTATATCTATATTAAAAGCACTTAAAATAATTATATTTATAATTAAAGCTATAATAATTCTGTATTTTTTCATAGTTCTCCCTTCAAATCGTAAAATAGTTGACTAATGCAAGTATTCCTGTAATAAAAGAGAATAGCCCTATAGTTGCCTTTATTTTATAGTAATTGTCTATGACAAAGTCTTCTTTCTTTTTGATATTTTTTTCTTTAACAAGTACATTTAAATAATAGACATCATTTAGTGTCGCATATACTCCTAGTATTATAAGAAGAACTCCTATATATAACAAAGAATCACCTCGTTTTTTTCATTAAATAAATCATAAGTTTTATGACTGTTTTTATAACTATAGTATAACTCTATATATTATACTATATTTCAAAAAACTTTGCTTTTACAATTTTATATATACAATAAATAAAAACTCGCTTATTGGCGAGTTCTTATTTATTGATTTAGTTACAAAAATATATCTTTAAATATAATTAATTTTTAATTCTAATTACCAAATAGTATTATATTATTTATAAATATATCTATAAATAATATAGATTATTTTAATATCTATGATTTAAATAGGGTATATGTGACTATAATGTTTATTGAATTCTAGTAGATTGTCTATAAAGAATGCTAAAATATAATTCAAAAACTATCTGCTATAAAATTATAGTCACATATATTAATAGAAAATTATCAAATAATACATCTAATATATTACTTTATAATAAGATAAAATGAATTTATAAGATTAAAGATATTAAACTCTATAATGCTTTTTCTATATTAATCATTTAAAAATAATTTAATTTTATAAAAGTTTTGGGATATATATATTTCATAAGTGGATAATACAACATTTAAAAATCAAAAAGCTCATTAAAATAATTTCTCATAATATTTTTAAGCTTATTGAAAATTAAGCGGTAAATAAAGAATTGGTAATCTGAAGCAGTAAATACATCAACATATAGTTGTAGTATTTGGTTAAGCGGATAAATTAATTTTAATACGGTCATATTCATAACTTATTTTTTTAAGTAATTAAGTTAGAATAATCTCTAAAGTTCTAGAATTTTTATATGGCAAATATATTATTTACTTTCTCAGCTAGTTCCATTACCTTCAAGTTCTCCATATTTACATCTTTTATTATTCTTTTAGCCATGGCATCATCATCCATATCATGATAACACAAAGCTCTATAGTATTTAATTTCATTTCGCTTTGAGCTATCGACTAATTTAGATTTTTCAAGTATGCTATCTGAAAGATTAAAGTAAATTAATGCTTGCTTATATTCTTTCTGAAGGTAATACACTTTACCTATACTCTTGTAAATTTCACTGATTCCATTGTAATCGTTTTCCTGTCCATAGTATATAAGAGCCTCTAAAAACTGCGTTATAGCACATTCATATCGACTATTTAATAAAGAATATTTTCCCTTAAGATATAATGCTCTTGCTCTATACTTTATTAAATCATACTCACTTGATAATATTATAACTTTATATAGATTTTCATATATTTTTCGAATATCTAAGCTAAGATTATTATCGACTTCACTTAACCAGCCTTGGCATTTATCTTTTGCTATATCAATGTTACTCTTTAATAGATATGATGAGTCTATTTCTATGTTTTCTCCTGTTTTCTTAGCAAGCGTATTTATTCTATTAGCTAAATATCCTGCATTGATAGCGTTTATTGCTCTCTTATCATTTTCAAACATAGAAATGTAGTTCTTAGAAAATTTGTCACCTGCAAGTGTTTCCTGTCCAAGCTTAAGCATTTTTCTTATTTGTCTTAATCGCTTTCCTGGACTTAGTATATTAACATCTTCCAATATTCTCACCCCACTGACTTAGTTATTTCTCTATAATATAATATCACATATTTTACATTAAATGAATGCTTTTATGTTAAATCTATTAAATTAAAAACAAATTTCCTCTAGATTTAAATAAAATACTTAAAAAATTTTACTTTATGTTAAAATATTTATAGTATAAGACCTAATTTATAGTATAAAACCTAGAGGTGGTTGTTTTGAGTAATGTTTTTTTTAACGTATTAGAAAAAAATTTTAATATAAATTTAAATAATCAACAGAAATTAGCAACTTTACATAAAGATGGTCCAGCTATAATACTGGCTGTTCCAGGCGCTGGAAAAACTACTGTATTGATATCAAGAACCGCAAATCTAATATTAAATCATAAAGTAAACCCTAATAATATTCTTTCCATTACTTTTAGTAAAGCTTCTGCTAAAGATATGAAAGAACGATTTAATAATGTATTTGGTAAAAAGCTCGGTATTACAGCTAACTTTTCTACTATACATAGCTTTGCATACTATTTACTTAGAGATTACGCAAACCTTACAAGAACAAGATATACTCTTATAGAAGATTCAAGTTTAAGTACAAATAAAATTCAAATAATAAAAGAAATCTATAGAAATACAAATAATGTTATTATAAACGATGATAAGCTTGAAGAACTTCTTAATACTATAGGATACGTAAAAAATATGATGATTAATATAGAAGATTTTAGAGATTATAATAACTTTAACATTAGAAACTTTGATAAAATATTCTCCTCTTATGAGAACTATAAAAAGAATAATAATTTAATTGACTTTGATGATATGCTAAGTATTGCATTAAATATACTAAAGAAAAATAATATGCTTCTTGAGAAATATAGTAAGATGTATAAATATGTTCAGGTAGATGAAGGACAAGATACTTCTAAAATTCAAAATGAAATAGTAAAACTAATATCAAATCCAAATGACAATATATTTATTGTTGCTGATGATGATCAAAGCATTTATGGCTTTAGGGGTGCAAATCCTGAATATTTACTTAAGTTTTCTGATTCTTATCCTAATGCTAAATTATTCTTTATGGAGAAGAACTATAGATCAACTAAAAATATAGTTAGTGTTTGTAATGAATTCATCAAACAAAATAAAGAAAGATATGATAAATCTTTATGTACAGATAATCCTAGCAAGAATCCTGTAACTATCGTAAAAGTTAAAGACCAGATTGATCAATATGAATATATAGTGAAGGATGTACACAACAGTAAAAGTTACTCTGATATTGCCATTTTGTTCAGAAATAACTTATCTTCTGTAGGACTAGTTGAATATCTGAATAGAAATGACATTCCCTTTTATATGAAAGATACCAAGCTTCACTTTTTCAAACACTGGGCTGTTCTAGATATACTTTGCTTTTTTAATTTAGCTATTGATGATACTGATATAGCCTCTTTTGAAAAAATTTATTATAAAATGAAAGGTTATATATCTAAAGTAGCTTTAAAATACATAATAAAAAAAGATAAATCTGTATCTGTATTTGATAGGCTATTAGAGTTCGATGAACTTAAGCCATTTCAACGTGAGACTATAAAGAAGTTAGGTATAAACATAAAAAAAATAACTAAAAAAAATCCTTATGACGCCATAACATTTATTGAAGAAGAATTAGGATACCTTAAATATTTACAAGATAACTGCAAAAACTTTGGATATTCTTTTGAAAGTGTTAATTCAATACTTTCTTATTTAAAAGTTATAGCTATCGAAACAACTTCAATATTTGATTTTGTAGATAGACTCAATAACTTACAATCTTTAATCGAAAATGCTAAATTTAATAAAGGTAAAAATGTTGTTACTTTGTCTACTATTCACTCAGCAAAAGGATTAGAGTTTGATAAAGTATTCATGGTGGATCTTATTGATGGAGAATTTCCTAGCTTAAGTAGTATGGAAATGTCTGAAATGGGAGATTTTAAGGCAATTGAAGAGGAACGAAGACTATTTTATGTTGGAATGACTAGAGCTAAAACTTCATTACATCTCATTACTTTAAACTATAAAAATGGAGAAAGAGTTTTCAATTCTAGATTTATTTCAGAAATTGAAAATATAATGTCTTCTTCTGACAGTAATTATGACTATAATATTAAAGTAGGCTCTAGTATCATTCATAAGAAGTTTGGGAAAGGAAAAGTAAGGGCTATTGACAAGAACTCTATCTTAATAAATTTTGATGATGAAGGATTAAAACAGTTATCGTTAAGTTTATGTATGGAAAAAAACCTTTTAAGTATATCATAAAAAACCATAGGAGTATCCTATGGTTTTAAAATGCTATTATTATGCCACCTTCATTAGCATATACAGTACTAATTCCATGTGTATCTACTATAATAATATCTTTAAAATTATATAGCTTCATTACTTCTTCTTTAAATTTGAGAGCTTTATCTAGACAATTACAGTGAGCTATACCCAAAATCTTATCTTCTAGTTTTTCACCGTTTTCCCCTACTACTTCTATTAATCTTTTGAAAGCTTTCTTAGGTCCTCTAACTTTTTCTAACATGTCAATTTCACCTTCATTTGTTGATTTCATAATAGGCACTATTGACAATAAAGAAGCTAACTTACCTTTTAAATTGCTAATTCTTCCAGCCTTAATTAGGTTATCTAAAGACTCCAAAACAAAAAAAGTTTTCATTTCTTTTATATACTCTTCTACTTTTTCTACTATATTAATATTATCGTATCCTTTTTTAGCTAAATCAAATATTTTCATACTTACAAGTGTTTCTCCGACAGAAGCACTTAAAGAGTCAAATACATGGATAAACTTATTACTTACTTCTTCTAAAGTTAAATTTTTAGCTAGAACAGCACTATTATGGCTACCACTTAATGCAGAAGATAATGTCACTACAAAAACATCTTCTTCCCCTTTATATGCATTTTTGAATTCATCTGGAGAAGGACAGGCTGTTTTAGGTGAATTTTTACTTAATTTCATATCTGATAAAAGATTTTTAGTGTCTAAGTTCTCATCGTCTCTGTAAATTTTATCATCTATATCTATAGTCAAAGGAACTACTTTTATGTTCATTTTATTTTCTAGTTCATCATTTAGATCACAGCAACTATCTGCTACTATTTTTATATTCATGATACTTCCTCCTCAGTCTTCATAACAACATTCTTTATGTAACGCTCATGGTTAATTATATATGATTACAGTATATCACATTATTTACCCAATCTAAAATATCTAAAAATTAAGTTTCAAGATATTATCATATATTCTCAATTATAAGTTATATTTAGTACTATATCTATATTTTTGTCCATATAAATTAGAAATCTCTTACCAATAATTCTTCAGTTCTTTAAACTTTTAAAGAATTATTAGTAAGAGACTCTAATCCCTTATATAAATGTTTTTTTACATCTATTTTGCCATTCGTGTATCGTTCCAAAAATTCATAGGCACCATGTCTTTATTTATTGTTTCAAATCTATAACCATTAGCTTTTAAATACTCTATAACTTTAGGTAATGCTTCTGCTGAAGTCTTCTTGTCATGAAATAGTATTATCGCCTCTTTATGATGAACTATTTGATTTATAGTTGATCTATATATTTGATCAGCAGGAACCCTAGCCTTTTTACTATCTGTACTATCAATATTCCAGTCCCATATACGATATCCTTTTGATACTGCTATATCACGGTTTTTTTGTTTTAAGTATGGCTTACTACCATAAGGTGGCCTAGTAAGCTTTGTAGTCTCTCCGATAACTTTTTCCAGTATGCCATTAGCTTCATCCATCTCTTGAGTAAAAGCTTCAGGATTAGCATATATTAATTTAGCATTATGAGTCATTCCATGTAATCCTAAAGAATGACCTTCATTTTTCATTCTTTTTACTGTATTAGAATGTGCATTTATATTTGGTCCTAACATAAAGAAAGTTCCTTTAACTCCATATGCACTTAATGTATCTAATATTTGTGGAGTATATGCACTTGGTCCATCGTCGAAAGTAAGATATACGACCTTATCTTGAGATACTTGTCTTTCAACCTGTTGAATATTTTTTACCTCTTTATCTTTAGTATTATTTTTATTAGAATCGCCTTTAGCTTTGTTTTTATTACTTTTAACTTTATCATTTTTAGATTCATTATTTTTAGTTTCGTTATTTTTAGATACTTTTTTGTCTTCCGAGTTATCTTTAGTCTTTTCTTTTTTATTATCTTCATCGCTTTTATTACTTGCTATAGTAACTTTTTCACCTGTTATTTCTTCAGATTTTTTACCAAGCTCTTTATCAGTTAACGTAGCATTTTGATTTTTTATTCTAACTATACTAGTTCCAGATATGTAAGATACCTCATAATTAAAATATTTTGATACTTTTTCAACTGGTATCATAGCTTTTTTATCTTCTCCAATAGTGTTCATTGTAAATTTCTTCTCTTTATTAGTAATAGCCGTGCCGTCTTTTAAGTTAATTATTATATATTTATCATCTTTAGTAATTATAGTTTTACTTGATACAGAGTTCCACTGTAGCTCTGCCCCTATAGCATCTGCAAAGTCTTTTATTGGAACAAAAGTATCCTTATCTTTCATAACAGGTTGCTCATCTTTAAAATTTATTAATTTGTCATTTACTGCTACAAAAGCTTTTTTTCCGCTGTCTTTAGTCTTTGCATCTGAGGATATAGCTCTTTGTGCTATAACTACTACTACAAGTAATAAAGCAAATAGAAAATATGAAAGCTTCTTATATTTTTTCAACGGGGTTACCTCCTTTGCTGTATATATATCATTGTTTTCATAATTCCATTATACAACTTTATTTGTCATTTATCTTCTAATTTTGCATAATGTAATTGTATTTTTACTATTTTTACAGATTTGTAACTAAAAATATTTTTTTGTTTTATTTTGTCTGATTATGATATGTAAATTAGAATATAAAATAAAGTATTAAAAATATATAATTATATGACTATACAGTCATCTGTATATAAATAAACTTTATATTGATATCCTACCCACTAAATTAGTAGCTAAAGTTATATATTTTAAAATGATTTCAGATTATTATTTATATATATCTTTTATATAAAATATCTAATTATTTTTTCATCAATATAAATATATGTTACTTTTTTATCGATTTCTAGTTTAAAAAGAAGGAAATTTTAGATAATATATAGGGTATTTTACTTCAATCTGTTAAA
Source organism: Gottschalkia purinilytica (assembly GCF_001190785.1). Lineage (NCBI taxonomy): Bacteria > Bacillati > Bacillota > Tissierellia > Tissierellales > Gottschalkiaceae > Gottschalkia > Gottschalkia purinilytica. The sequence goes on from NZ_LGSS01000009.1 coordinate 124,750, forward strand.
TATGTATTAAATAAGTGAAATGAATGCTTTCAAATTTATAGTTATTTCATCAAATAATCCTTTATTTATATATACATCTTCATTATATACATTCACGTTACCATTCTTCAATACTTATAATAAATTATAGGATCAAATAATCTAGCTTTAATAAAAAACCCCCGAAAATAATTTTTTCGAGGGTTTCAATTTATTAGTTATTTACTTTTCTATATTTATTGCTAATTCATTGAAGATAATTTAAATTAACTAAAAATTTATAGGTTAGTATATAAATTTGACTTTTACTCTTTATACTAATCATACTACTATTTTCCTAAATAACTACTATTAAAAAATGTACTACTATTCATTTAAATACATACTATATTACTGTTCAACAGTTATTTTAAAAAGAATGATGGATAAAGTTCCTAAATTTAAATACATACTATGTTACTGTTCAACGAGATTAGATGATTTTTTAAATAGAAATGACCAGTATTTAAATACATACTATGTTACTGTTCAACTAGAATTACAGAGATAGAAGAAGTATATACACGAAAATTTAAATACATACTATGTTACTGTTCAACAATTGCTGACAATATGTATATTACGAGTTTAGCAAAATTTAAATACATACTATGTTACTGTTCAACTAACAAAAACATAGGAGTGATAGTTTTGATTAACTTATTTAAATACATACTATGTTACTGTTCAACTTCTACTAGCTTATCTACATGCTGCTTATTTATATATTTAAATACATACTATGTTACTGTTCAACAGATTCAGCAACTAGAATAGTGGATATAACAGCAAATTTAAATACATACTATGTTACTGTTCAACTAGGAGTGAGTGCATTGAAACTTTATTTAAGAGAAGATTTAAATACATACTATGTTACTGTTCAACATTTTCTTAAAATCGTCACAAGCTTCCTTGCAATCATTTAAATACATACTATGTTACTGTTCAACCTTGCACTGCAAGCTCTTTACTTACGTTTTTAAGTATTTAAATACATACTATGTTACTGTTCAACTAAAAGGTAAAGGACATGGTATATTAAAATATAAAAAATTTAAATACATACTATGTTACTGTTCAACTGAATTTACTTCCACACGCTGTAACTGTAAATGACAAATTTAAATACATACTATGTTACTGTTCAACATTTTTATTAAGTCTCTATATCTTTCATCTGCAAGTATTTAAATACATACTATGTTACTGTTCAACTCGTATATTAAGGGAGATATGCAAAAAATTATAGAATTTAAATACATACTATGTTACTGTTCAACAGAATAATGAAAACAATATATAGTATAATTAAAGAATTTAAATACATACTATGTTACTGTTCAACAATAGGTTTAGCTTGAGGTGTCTTTTTATTTGCTAGATTTAAATACATACTATGTTACTGTTCAACTTATTACTATCATCTAGTCCTTTAATAAATCCTTTAATTTAAATACATACTATGTTACTGTTCAACAGGCTTAGAAGATTCTAAAAAATTACCAACAAATCCATTTAAATACATACTATGTTACTGTTCAACTTCATTTGAAACAATGGGAAAAGAATGGGTTAACGAATTTAAATACATACTATGTTACTGTTCAACCTAAGCAGTATCTTTTATCCATTCCTATAAGTTTACCATTTAAATACATACTATGTTACTGTTCAACCTTTCCTATTTCCTTAAATCGAATTAATTCTAGATATATTTAAATACATACTATGTTACTGTTCAACCTTTAATATCAATGGTTCTGCTTCTATCCATTCTCCATTTAAATACATACTATGTTACTGTTCAACTTTTCCTGCATAAATTTTTTCAGGTACCATTATACTATTTAAATACATACTATGTTACTGTTCAACATTATGGCATTGGTGGGGTAATCGCTCGTGGTGCAGATTTAAATACATACTATGTTACTGTTCAACATTGATACGGATGAAAAGATAGACGGTATGTGTGGATTTAAATACATACTATGTTACTGTTCAACTATCGAAAATTACACATACAAAAATTATGTATATTGTTATATTGTCTAATTTTAAATATCTTTTTATTTTTTACCAAGCTCGTAGTGATATTTAATTATAAAAACATTTCACATGAAAAAACTTGTATTTTTCAATATTCATAACTATTTATTATATATAGACGGCTGGTAAATTTTCTATATAAATAAGCTTTCACTTTTCTTATTATCTGTTCCTAGTGTCTCCTCATCAAAACTATTTTTATTAATGAGCTTTATTATTGATATAAAATCTTCACTTGATAATATAGTCCTCTTCAGTTCATTTCTAAGCTTTATAAGATTTGAAGGACTGATACTCCCTCTAAATACTGATTTTTGATGATGAATAAGATATTTTTTACATATTTTAAAAACCTTTTGAACTCTTTTTTCAGAAACATCATAAAATAAAAAAACATAATTATAGTTATAGTTCTTTGACATTTAATACATCTCCTTTAAGCTGAAAGGAACAAACTTTTTATCTTCTACTAAATATTTTATAAGCTTATATCCATCAAGTTTTATAGCATTTAAGTAAGTTGTCTTTCTATTTAAGCCTTTATGCACAAAAACACTATTCAATCTTTTTTCTAATTCTGTAATAAATATATTTCTTCCTTCATCATTTAATAAACAATAGTTTAGTTTTTTATTGAAATGTTTATCAACTTGTATCTTTCTATTATTAACACAATCAAATATAGTTTTGAAAACAATTACTGGCTTAAATACTTCACTTATATCTAAACTTAATGAAAATCTCCCTTCACTTGGTTCGTGTAAATAGCTTATTGATTGATCTAAATGAGTACCATATATTTGAGTTATTGTTTTTGAATAAATTACACTATTCCCAAATGATATAAGTGCATTCAAAGGATTATCTGGTGGTCTTTTAACTCTTTTATTAAATACAAATTCTTCTTTAAGTATTTTATTAAATATACTATAGAAGCGTTGCCATACTAACCCCTCTATAAATAATATTCTCTTTATATTAATTTCTTTTTCTAATAGTATAGGAACTTCTTTTCTTAGCCAATCCAATATATCTTTTATGTCCTTATTACCATGTTTATAATAGTGGTATAAAGTTTCATGAATATTAATTGCAATACCATTGACTATAGATTTACATATATTTAATCTTTTGTTTTCATCTAGATAGGCTTGTACCTGTTTTACTTTAATTTTTCCACTTATTAAGTTTTCTTTGGGATAAAATGTACCTGAGTACTGTCCATAATAATTAAAAAAATGTAATACTACCCCGAATCTAGATATATAGTCTAAAAATTTAGTATTAATTTTTATTTCATTTAGACAAACTATCTCTCTTATACCCTCTATAGGTATATAAGTATTTCCTTTTTCATTTCTAAACACTATAGAATTATCTTTTCTTTTCAATTCGCCCATACTTGTTATATACTTTGTTTTACTTATGACAAACACCACCTTACTCAAATATTACAGTACTCATAATAGGCACATTTTTTACATTTAGAACTTCTTTCTGCAATAGGAGGCTTTTCTGAAGATAAAAATTTCTCTATATCTAATAATAATTTGTCTAATTCTTCTTCATATTCTTGTGTTAATTCTACATAATGTATTTTTTTATCTTGTTTCTTCTTCTCTATAACCTCTATTTTTCCTTTCCTAATTATGCCTTTTTCCTTTAACTTCTTTAAATATAAAAGTACTTGCCATTTCGTTGAATTAAGATCAGCATCTGATTTTTTTAGTTCTACCAAATATTCTCCTGTTATTTTATCTATTTTTATATTGTCTATAGAAATTTCACTACTTTTACTTTCTTGACTTTTAATTTCATGTAATATTTTTCCTATACGGACATCTTCACTATTATCTTCTAAATTTATTCTATTTCCAAATAGCCAACATTGTCTTTTACAGTGAATATAATAGTTTATTATTGTTCCTGTAATTTTTATAGAAATAATCCACTCACTCCTTCATTATACTTTTCTCTATTAAACTTTTTAGATTTTGTCTCTTCATCTTTTATCATAAACTCGTCTCCATTTGATACATAAAATAAGTTTCCTATTCTATCATCATGTTTCTTTGGTTTTCTATCATATTTATTTGTATAATCCACATAATTATATGTGAATAATTGCACTTTTTCAGATAGTCTAGATAACTTTATCATTCTTTCTGAGTAATCCATTTCTTTATTTTTATAAAGTTCTACATACCCATTCCATATTTTTTCTCCATCTAAAATAACTTCCTGATCATTTTCTTCTATTATCATCTCATGAGATAAATAAAGCTGATAGGCTTCTTCATCTATCAATTTCATATTTTTACTTATATTTTCAAAGTTTAAAACATAAGCATCTTCCCTCATATGTTTTAGATTATATTCTGAACTATCTTTATTTTTTTCTTTTAATCTTTTCATTGAAAGATTATAGAATTCATTAAAGTCTTTGCTTATTAGATATTTTTGATATTCTTCATCTGTTAAATCTTTTTCAATTCTAAAATCTTTTTTATAAATTAATTCTGCTTTATCATAGTTAAAGAAATACGCTTTACAATTATTTCTCTCACATGATCTATTTATTCTACCTAAAAACTGTTCCTCTGCATCCAATATAGATATATCCTTAAATCCTATATCCATATCTATATCTATTCCTGCTTCTATAACTTGTGTGGCTACCACTATTAAATCTTTTCTTACATATTCACCTTCTATATTATCTCCTTTAGTTTCCTTATGCTTTTCTTTTATCTGGTCTATTATTTTCTTCCTATAATAATTACTATCATCTCCAGTAATCTCTATTACTCTTTTACTAGGATACTTATTCTTGATCTCATTATAGAATTCTCTAGCTGTTTTTTTAGTTATAAATTCTATTAAAATTCTACTTTCTTTATTTTCATTTATAACTTTATCCATTTTTTCTAATAATTTAACTTTAACTAATTCCTTATCTTTATTTGAATATTTTAATAAATCAAAATTTAACTTGACTCGTTCTCTAAAAATCTTATCTCTATAGTATTTGCTTGGATTTTTTATCAAGCTACAGAATAAACTGTCATCATTTTCTATAAGCTTATCTAGTTTTGGAAGTGTTGCTGACATTATTATTATCTTAATATTTAGAAGCCTACTGTATATATCTAAAAATTTTATTATGTTTGGCCATAATCTGTTTTTATAACTCTGTATTTCATCTATTATAACTACGCTATTACATAATTGCACTAATGGAATATTTATCTCTCTGCCTGTTCCAAATAAATAATTAAAAAAATTTATATGTGTAGTTAAAACTACAGGATAATGTAACATTTGTCTATTCAAAAAGTCCTCTTTATATGTTTTATTATCTATATTGTCATCTTCTAATTTTTCACTACTTGATATTATAGGTGTTATGGAATTTATAACTGCTATCTTAAACTTCTCATCTTCACCAAATATATCATCTAGATTTCTTTTTGTTTGCTCTACTAATGTATTGAAGGGAAAAATGTAGTTTATTTTATTTATATTCTTACTATTCTTTATTATATTTAAAGCTAAATTTATTGACATGTTTGTTTTACCACTACCTGTTGGTGCTTCTAAATAAAATATATTATATCTTTCTAAATTAGTTGTTCCATCCTCATATTTTCGTAATAAATTATCTTCACTTTCTATAAACATTTGACTTCTTAACTTATTTATAGGACTATCATTAAAATAATCTTCATTTTTTTTATACATTTCTATTCCTTTATATATATTGGTACTTTGATATGTCTTCAATATTTTATCTATGTCATCTATATAATTAAATTCTATATCATTACCTGTGTCATAATAATGTGTTGCGTAATAATCACAAGACACTAGTACTGAATATAGAAACTTATTTAATATATAAAATTCATAGCTACTATTCTCATGACCATCATCAAATCTATTAACTTCACTTTCTAAAATAGATATATCTAGTTCTTTAAGCTCATCTAATTTTTTATAATAAGCCACATAACTGTCTTCCTTTATTATTCTTTCTAAAAGTGATTTAATTGAATCTTTAAAATCCTTGTTTTCAGAGTTCTTTAAACCCTTTAAATATGTGTGATGTCTAGATATAATGTAAGCAAAACAATATAGAATGTGTCTTAAAAAACCTCTTAATCCTTCTATTTCTCTCTCATATATTTCTTCTATTTTCTCTAAGTATAAATGAATATATATTAAAGCCGATAACTCTGAATGATTTGAATTTGTTGCCTTTGGATTATTTTTAAATGCATTAACTTTATTCTTCATTTTTATATATTGAAATGCTGGATTTATTTTTCCTATGTCGTGTAAATATATGGCATTTATAAACAGTTCATAAATAAAATTAATAACATCTTTAGGCAGATTGTTATCATCAAACTTGATATGAGAAATTATGTTGTATATTATATCTCTTATACCTTTTCTCTCTACTAGTTTATTATAAAAATAAATTGTTCTATCTAAATGTTCTGTTAAAAGCTCTGCTTTCTTTTTATTATCTTCATCTATATGAGCATATAATTTTTCTTTATTAGATATTATTTTATTTAAGTCATATAGCTTATCCATATTGTTCCTCCTAAATATTAAGGCTCTAATATTAGAGCCTTAATAAATCTTATATGAATGATATTATTTTATCTTTATATTTATATAAATCACTTGTATTTTCTTCTATTTTTAACTTACTATTTGTATATAAAAACTCCTTAAATTCATATCCTCCATAATCTTCATTTAAAGTATATGGAGATACTTCTTTAAAAAGATATGGTTGTTTTCCATCATAAGTTCCCCTCTTTGAAATATTAATATTTTCATTTATAAAAACAGTACTTATATAGTTTGGGTCTTTTTCAATTTCAAGTTCTATTAGCTCAACATCTTTTATTTCTGCTATATGATCATTTTTACCTAAGTACGGTATAAATTCACACTTGTTATTCTTTAAAAACTCTTCAATTTTTATAAATAACCCTCTATCTACAAAATCATCATCTAATATATATATGTTCCAAGCTGGATCTTCAAGCCACTGTTCTCTAATTACTAAGTTTCCGCCTTCTTCCTTACTTGCATATCCTACACTATTATTAAAATACTGAATCTTTTTAGTAAAATATCCTCTTTCTCCCAAAGGTTCTATAGCTATTTTAATATCTTTTAATTTTTCATAAAATTCTGGATATTTTTTCTTCGATTCCGCATCTAGAAGCTTTTTATCATTCTTCTGATTATGACCACCTAGACCTACTATAGCTCCTAACATACCTAATAGTGCAACTTTATGTATATTATTATAAGTAAAATAAGTATTTACATTTACATCTGGCTTTTTAAAAAATCCAAATTTTCCACTTAAGCTAAACTTTATTGCTTTCAATATTTCACCTCTATTCTAGATAAAGTTATGTTAGCTACTTTACAATCTCTCTTGTAAATATATTGTATACTTTTGCAGTCTCTATATCATTCTTTAGATCTGTTGTATATGGATTATAATATATCTCTATTCCATCTACTTCATCTAGTATGTTTCCTTCTTCTAGAATATTTTTTATTTTAGTTATATCTATTAAATTTTTTTCTTCTCCTTTTTCAAAACTAACATATTTATCTAAGCTAGGAAGATAAGACTTTGAGCCTTCTTTAAACTCTATAAATAAAGCAAATTCATTTTCACAACCTGCTTTACTACAAGTATTAAGTGCTGTAGCACCTACTAATGATCCTTCTTTAAAAAGCTCATATGCATGTTTTGTATACCCTTCAAAATCATCTATGAGTTCTGTATAGTTTTTATAGTTTTGTGGATTTACTGTAAAAGGATAGAAATAGTGGACTTCTTCACTAATAACTTGTCTACCCAAAGTAGAAGAGTCTGCTTCATCTTTATTAGAGTTTCTAAAGGGAGATAATATTCCATGGGTCATTACTTCACTTTCATTATATTTATTCATACCTTGTCCTATTTGAACAGTACCTGTTATACTTATATTTTGTTTTGATACTGCAAATGTAGCTCCAAAGTTCATAACATCTATTGTAGAAAATAGTTTCTTTATAATTTCTTCAGAGTCAGTTTTATCATTAACCTTGCCTCCAAAAAGTTCTTCATATCTTTCATTTAACTCTTTAGGCTGTAATTTTCCTTTTTGTAATGTATATGATTTAAAAAATAATACTTTTTCTCCTATATCATTCCAATACTTTCTAAGACTATATTTTAAAGCTTTATCACTTCCAAATATATTTCCTCTAGTATCGGTCTTTGGTCTACCTGTAAAATCTGCATTCCAATTTGCCATATCACTTCTAATTCCTATTATCCCTATTACTCTGTTATTCTTAATCATTCTTTTTCTCCTCCTTACCTCTATAGAATATATTGTCATATGTTATTCCTACTAATAACATTTCTTCATTTTTTTCGTCTAACTTTGTAGTTGTTCTATGGCCTATGACTGAGCTAAATGTCCTTTTGAATAATATATTTCCTATACCTATTTCATGTTTATATAATTCGAATAAATGTATTAATTCTTTTTTTATTTTTTCACTATTTCTAGCATTTAATATTCCCTCAAACATTCCATAAGTTTTTCTCTTAGCTTGAGATAATGATAAGAGGTAATATGCTAGTTGTCCTGATAAGAAATAAAATTCTCTATCATTTTCACAAAGTAGCTCCTTATTATCTTTAGTAAGCTTTCCTTCTAAACTCTCTAATACTTTCTTTATTTGATTTTCCAAACTCTCTTCACCTTCTTTTTTAAAGTAGTCTAATAATGATACTCGTAAATTATATGCTCCCATTACATCCCAAAGATTAATTCCTTCTGTTAAATACCTTATTCTTTCTTTTATAAAATCTTTGGTCATTTTATTCACTGTTTCTTTAAATGAAATATCTATTCCATGTGAAAAGAAATCATGTAAAGACTCTCTATTCACGATAAATATAGATTTCATATTATTTGTTATTTTTAAGTTTCTTCCTTTACTAAATTCATATTTTCTAAAATAATCCGTTGCTTTTACATCATTTAATAAAAATCTTTCACAAAAAAGACCTTTTAATCTATATAAACTATTTATACATTTTTCTTCTTCTAAAACCTTTTTACTCTTCGCATCTTCCCAATCTATTCTAACTTTTCTATTGGTTATGTTTATAAGATTAAATTCAAGGTTTTCATTATTAGTAGGAATAAAGTCAAATTCATCTATTTCCGAATTTTGATCTAATCTTAAGCTATAATAAGATTTTCTGTCTGTGTGTATTTTTTCTCCATCAAACTTATAGTCATGATCCATTTTTATTTCTTTAAATTTACCTTGTTTTTCTAAAAAGTTAAACAAAACATCTTGTATTATGGCTTCTTCTAGTGTTACTCTAGTCGGAACCTTACAGTCCATACTTCTTAACAATAAATATGGCTTTTTATCATTTGTCGTTATATTTTTACTAGGTAGACCTAATATATAATCTTCTGTAAATATATTATAAGTATTTACATTAAATATTCTTGGAAATAAGTAAACTTCTTGCTCTTTCTTGTAAGTTCCTATATTTTCATCAAAAAATATTTTTACATAATTATCAAATTTAACTTCTTTATTAAGTTTTTCTAAACCATTTATTATTTTGTTCAAATTGTTTAATATAAAGTTCTTATGATTTTTAATACTAGTTTTTCTTTCTTCACTCTTTATATAATCCATTTGTTCTTTAAAGTATTTATCTAAAAACTTATTTTCTTCACCTTTTTTAAGTTTTCTTTGTTTAAATATACTAGAGTCATGAATTTCTAAGAACTTTTCATCTGCCTTTAACAATTTATCATAATATATATCTGTTCTATTCAATAGATCCTCATATTTAAATTTTTTATTGTTTTCTAAATTTAAGATATTTTCTTTCTTTATGAAAAAACTTAAATGATTTGTACTATGTATTTTTTTTGCTGGTAGATCTATCGCTTTATTAGTATCATCATTAAGTATGCTACTATAATAATCCCTTTCCTTAAACCACATATAAAGATCTCTGTTTTTTATAGAATCATCTTTGTTTTCTTTATCTATAACTATATACTCTAGACTTTCATCAAACTCTATGTCATAATTAATACTAAGCTTTAGATAAATCCCTTCTTTTAGTGAATAGTTATCTAATGCTAAATTTTCATTTGTTAATATAGCTTCTTTTATATTTTTAGATATATCTCTTATCAAAGCTTCACCCCCTTACTTTAAATAATGTATATGGCAGAACCCCCCACCTATCGCACTTGATTTTTCTCCAAGTCCTATTCCAGCTGCAATATGTGCTAGTTTTTGAGAATCTTCATCTTCATTTACATATATCTCTAGCTTATTCCCTAAAAGCTTAATATTTTTATATAGACTTGCTATAGGTTTCTTATTCAAAATATTTATTCTTTGTATAAAGCTGTGATTAATTTTTATTTCTTCATTAAAAATTTGATTATACTTTTTTTCGAGATTTTTCTGTAGCCTATCTTGAAGCAATAGCAAATCATCTTCTCCTGCGATCCATGGTTTACCTTCAACTGTAGTTATCACTGGTGTTCTAGTATATATCTTAGTTATATGGCGTCGTTTTATTTCTTTTTCTTCTATAGATAATACTTTTATGTATTCATCATCTAATCTTCTAAGTAAAGTTTTTATTTTAGATATAAATTCTTTATTAAAACTTCTTATATTAAAAATATATACTTTTCCTGCTTTATAAACTTTATCTCCTTTTTCTATAGGATAAAAGATGTCATAACAAAACTTATAACATCTTTCTTTATGTAGTTTTTTTAAATAATCGTCTTCTAACATGAGTCTACTTATAGATTGTCCTATAACTTCACCAACTTTAATATAATGTACATCTTTTTTTAGGAAGATTGTATTAGTTAATTGATAAAAGCACATTATTTTTCTCTCCTTAATTTGTTAATAAATAGAATTGAATTTTAATTTATATCCTAAAATAAGGATATCATTGATTAATTTTCCTGTCAATATATTTTTTACATATTATGTTACTATTCAACTTTTCTATCCTTTTCGTTTATAAAAAGAATATTTAAATACACTATATGTATATATTCTACTTTTATTGTCTAATTTTAACACAAAGTATAACTTTTGTATATAAATATTATGTACTATATTCAAATATAAATGCTACATTACTGTTCAGGTGGTTAATAAAATGAACAGCAGATTCGATTGAAGAATTCACATACATACTCGCTACTATTCAATTTCAATCTTTAGGCCAGTCCTCATTTTCTGCCAAATTTAAATACACACTATGTTACTGTTCAACGATAATTAAACTCTAAGAAGAAGTGTAGAACACCATCATTTAAATACATACTATGTTACTGTTCAACACACCGATTATATAAGGAGCAAATTGGCTTACCTTCATTTAAATACATACTATGTTACTGTTCAACAGCAGATGCAATAGATGAATGTGGCGGGACTGCCGAATTTAAATACATACTATGTTACTGTTCAACTAGATATGAACTATATACAGATGCTAGAGATTTATCATTTAAATACATACTATGTTACTGTTCAACACTGATCCTCGTATGTCCCAGTTCTTCCCATCCTGATTTAAATACATACTATGTTACTGTTCAACGACATGCTACATTCCTTCAAGCTCAATCGAGGGCAAATTTAAATACATACTATGTTACTGTTCAACTCTTCCCCTCCTTCTGCGAATAATTGTAAATTCATCTATTTAAATACATACTATGTTACTGTTCAACCCTTGCGAGAACTTCTGATCTTGTTACGGATAGTAATTTAAATACATACTATGTTACTGTTCAACTTTAACAGACAATCAAAGAAATCAAGGATTCTCCTTATTTAAATACATACTATGTTACTGTTCAACCTACGACATGGAGAGATAAGCAGGAAGTTACTCAATTTAAATACATACTATGTTACTGTTCAACACGCTTTAATTAAATTTGATAGAAAATATAAAGGTTAATTTAAATACATACTATGTTACTGTTCAACTTTGGAGGAATTAACTCTAGTTTATCTTTTGCATCATATTTAAATACATACTATGTTACTGTTCAACTTACTCTTCATCAACATAATCATTACAAATAATATGATTTAAATACATACTATGTTACTGTTCAACTTTTGAATACTTTTCGCTTTCTTTATAGCCTTCTCAATTTAAATACATACTATGTTACTGTTCAACACATGAGGAAAGAATTTCAAACTTAGAAAACAACAATTTAAATACATACTATGTTACTGTTCAACTTTTGCGAAAATGTCTTTCCTTCTTTTAATGCTTCTATTTAAATACATACTATGTTACTGTTCAACTTAGCTCCTAGTGGATTTACCATCTTTCCAGTTGATATTTAAATACATACTATGTTACTGTTCAACTCTGTCCTTTCTAATATATCTAAATAAGTATCTAAAATTTAAATACATACTATGTTACTGTTCAACTAGTAAAAATATTTCTTAACTCTATTGCATATTATATTTAAATACATACTATGTTACTGTTCAACACTACTATTCCAGCTATGCAGTATACTGCCACCTACGGATTTAAATACATACTATGTTACTGTTCAACTACTGTAATTTACACAAATATAATTTTATATTATGTGTTATAGTCAGCTAATAATCACATTTATTAATTATTTTACCAAGTTCAACCTTTATTTACAATATATCTATATTATATACATATAAGTTGCTATTTTTCAATGATAATAACAATTTACAAGCTTAATTAGTTGGTAAAAAACCCCCGAAAATAATTTTTTCGAGGGTTTCAATTTATTAGTTATTCACTTTTTCTAACTTTATTCCTGTATCATGTCCATTTAAGTTGTGTTTTTCTAAATTATCATCTGAAACTTTTTCTATATTTATTGCTAATGTTTCTTGTTTTATATAATCACTATAAGCTTCTACTGCTTTAGTTATATCATCATTTCCATTAAAGTAAATGTTTATGTTATCCATCATTTCGTATCCGTTATTTTTTCTCATCTGTTGTACCTTAGATATGAATTCTCTTGCATATCCTTCATTTAATAGTTCTTCTGTCAAAGTTGTATCTAAAATAACAAATAAGTTATTTTCCATAGCAACATTGAATCCTTCTTTGGCGATTATATTTATCATTACAAAGTCTTTTGTAATTTCAAAATTTTCTCCATCAAGATCAAGAGTTATAGTTTCTCCATTTTCTAATTTTGGTACTGCTGATGATGCATCTAAGCTTTGCAATGCTTTTCCAAATATCTTAATTTTTGATCCTAGCTTAGGTCCAGCTTCTCTAAAGTTTGGTTTTAGATTAAAGTCCATATATTCTTTTAAGTCTTTAGCAAATACCACTTCTTTAACATTTAGTTCTTCTTTAATAAGTGGTACTAAATCTGAAATGATACTCTCATACTTACCATCTATTAGTACTTTCTGTATTGGCTGACGTACTTTTATCTTTTCTGCTTCTCTTGAAGCTCTACCAAGTCCTACTAGATCTCTTACAAGATCCATTTTTTCTTCTATATTTTTATTTATTAAGCTTTCATCTAATACTGGATAATCACTTAAATGAACAGATAATTCTCCAGTTAATTTTGTATATAATTCTTCTGAAATATATGGTGCAAATGGAGCTATCATTTTAGAGATTCCCACTAATATTTCATATGTTGTATTATAAACTGCTTTTTTATCTTCAGTTAATTCTGACTCCCAGAAACGTCTTCTTGAACGTCTTATATACCAGTTGGATAAATCTTCATTTACAAAATCTTGTATCTTTCTAACAACTTTAGTCAGATCAAAAGCTTTTAATTCAGTTTCAACATCTCTTAATAAACTATTGTATTTAGATATTATCCATCTATCTAGTTCTGGTCTATTTTCTATTTGTACGTAAAAATCTTTAGGATTTACGTTATCTGTATTAGCATATAGTGTAAAGAAGTTATATACATTTTTAATAGTTCCAAAGAACTTACTTACAACTTCTTTTAATCCATCTTCATCAAATCTAGTTGGAGTCCATGCTGGAGATACGTATAATAGATACCATCTTAATGCATCTGCTCCATACTTATCAAACAGTTCAAATGGATCAACAGTATTTCCTTTTGACTTAGACATTTTCTTTCCTTCTTTATCTAAGATAAGGTCGTTTACTAATACTCTCTTATATGGTGACTTTCCAGTAACAAATGTTGAAATTGCTAATAGTGAATAGAACCATCCTCTCGTTTGGTCTATTCCTTCACATATAAAGTCGGCTGGGAATAATTCTTCAAATACTTCTTTATTTTCAAATGGATAATGATGTTGAGCAAATGGCACAGATCCGCTATCGAACCAACAGTCTATAACATCTTTAACTCTTGTCATTTGACTACCACATTTATCACATTTAATGTGTACTTCATCAACATAAGGTCTGTGTAACTCTATATTTTCATCTATATTTTCTATAGCTTTTTCTGCTAGTTCTTTTCTTGATCCTATACTTTCTAAATGACCACACTCACATCTCCAGATATTAAGAGGAGTTCCCCAATATCTACTTCTAGATACAGCCCAATCATTTAAGTTTTCTAACCAGTTACCAAATCTCTTTTCTCCTACATAATCTGGATACCACTCTACAGAATTATTATTTTCTATTAGTTTATCTTTTAGTTTTGTCATTTCTATATACCAACTTGGTTTTGCATAGTATAAAAGTGGTGTTTTACATCTCCAACAATGAGGATAATTATGAGCAATTTTTTCTTTCTTAAATAATTTTCCTTCTCCATGTAACCATTTTATAATGTCTATATCAGCATCCATTACAAACATGCCTTTCCAAGGAGTATCTATATATTTACCATCTTCATTAACTGGTTGTAATACAGGTAAATCATATCTTCTTCCTGTGTTGTAGTCATCTTCACCAAATGCCGGTGCTGTATGAACTATACCTGTACCATCTTCTGTTGTTACATAATCTGCAACCGTTACAAAGAATGCTTTTTTATCTGCTTTGACAAAAGGCATAAGTTGTTCATATTCAATATATTCTAAATCTTTACCTTTCATTTCTTCTAATACTTCAAATTCTTGATCTCCAAATACTTTTTTAGATAGTGTTTTTTCTACATAATAAACTGTTCCTTCTGATTTCACTTTCAAATATGTTGCTTCTGGACTTACAGTTAATGCAACATTTGAAGCTAATGTCCAAGGAGTTGTTGTCCAAACTAAGAAGTATTCATCCGCATCTTTTCTTTTGAATTTAACTATAACTGTATTTGTTTTTACTTCTTCATAACCTTGAGCAACCTCATGTGAAGCAAGTCCTGTACCACATCTTGAACAGTATGGTAATATTTTATGACCTTCATAAATATATCCTTCTTTAAAGAATTTATTTAATATCCACCAAACTGATTCAATATAGTTATTATCAAGTGTTATATATGGGTTATCTAGATCTATGGCATAAGCCATACGTCTAGTCATTTCTCTCCAGAGGCCTTCATACTTAAATACAGATTCTCTACATTTTTCATTGAATTTATCTATTCCATAATTCTCAATATCATGTTTATCTTTTAACTTAAGCTCTTTTTCTACTTCTATTTCTACAGGTAATCCATGAGTATCCCATCCAGCTTTTCTTTTTACCTGATAGCCTTTCATAGTTTTATATCTACATACTGAGTCTTTTAAAGTTCTGGCTATAACATGATGTATTCCAGGTCTACCATTAGCTGTAGGTGGTCCTTCATAGAATACAAATGGCTTTGCTCCCTCTCTATTTTCTATACTCTTCTTCAATATATCTATTTCGTCCCAGAATTTTGATAATTCTTTTTCATTTTCACTGACTGATAAGTTGGATAGTTCTTTAAATTTTTCCATATTATCATCCTTTCAATATAGTATATAGTTTTGTTAAAGTTTGAGGATATCTATAGTTTAAAATTATATTACATGTTATATAAAAATAGAAAAGCCCCTAAGTTCAAAACTTAGGGACGAATATACCGTGTTACCACCCAAATTATAAAAGTAAATGAATACTCTTATCACTCATTATATTTTAACGTATCTCTACGTGATGTCTTACTATCATTTTCAGACAACAAGCTCTAAGGTGATCTTCATAAAAGATAAAGTTAATAGTCTCTCAGCAACCAACTATCTCTCTGTGAACTCTTTCAATTATTACTTTCCTCATCATAGCTTTTTTTATACAGTTTGATTTATAATATATCAAAATATGTTTTTTTGTCAAGCTTATTTATTAATTTATTAAGATTTCTTCATATTTTCAAAGTATTTCTACACTAGGAGACAATTTATATATTATATTCTTTCTTTCAACCATTATTTTTATTCGCTCTGATAGTTCTTTATCATCTTTTATCATATAGAATAATTCTTTATTAGGATTTATAACTATTGGATTTCCTACTAATTTTAACATTGAGTAATCTCCTGTAGTATCTCCATACGCAAAACTGTTTTCCAAATCTACATTATATTTTTCTAATAATTCGTTTATTGCCAAATGTTTTCTTTCAGACTGCCACATAGGCTTTAATTTACCAGTAAAGTTATTATTCTCATCTACTTCATAAATAGATGCCCTATACTCTGTAACTTCATACTTTTCAGCCATTCTTGATACTAGAAAATCTGGACTTCCTGATATAAAGAATATATTATGGCCCTTTTCCTTATGATATTTTATCCTATCCCTTGAATATTTATATACTTTATCTCCATTTAAACTTATAACTTGATTTGCTATAAATTCAATATAAGATTTATTCACTCCTTTTAATTGTTCAACATATATTTCAGCAAGTTCTTCTAGATATACTTCAAAATCTGCATATCTTCTTTCCCATTCTAAATACGTATGCTTAACTTGATTATGCCATATTGCTGGATCTATAACCTCATATTTTATGAGCTTTTTAAAATGTTCAATCATAAGCGAATTTCTATAAATGGTTCCATCAATATCAAAAAAAGCTGCTATATTTTTTCCCCCCACATGTATCCCCTCCTATTATTATAATTATCGTTATTAAGTATTCTTAATCATATCCTAATATCATCCTTTTAAATCAATTTAATTTAACTTTTTGTATTTTAAACTAATTATATTTAATTTAATTTAATTAATCACCAAAAAAATTACTTAAGCATAGTATATATTGACTCTTAAAATTTTTCTATTTAAGGAGGTGTCACTATGACTGGAACAGCTAATTGCGATGGAGGTATAAGAACTGACCTATTATTTTTCTTCCTATTACTGGTAGTTTTATTCTGCTTCTGTTGGTAATATTTAAAATTAATTATAACCAAATTTAATATCATTAGATATATTAAAAATAGCTTAAAATTTAGAGAGGAGGTTTCATTATGTCTGAATCTAAAGGTCTATGGCATGGAGATGGTATAGGAAGTGAATTATTATTCTTCTTCTTATTACTAGTAGTTTTATTCTGCTTCTGTTGGTAATATTCAAAATTAATTGTAACCAAATCTAATGATTATCCATATATTGAAAGTAGTTATAATATTTTAAAAGGAGGTTTTTTGTTATGTCTGAATCTAAAGGTCTATGGTGTGGTGGAGATGGTATAGGAAGTGAATTATTATTCTTCTTCTTATTACTAGTAGTTTTATTCTGCTTCTGTTGGTAATATTCAAAATTAATTGTAACCAAATCTAATGATTATCCATATATTGAAAGTAGTTATAATATTTTAAAAGGAGGTTTTTTGTTATGTCTGAATCTAAAGGTCTATGGTGTGGTGGAGATGGTATAGGAAGTGAATTATTATTCTTCTTCTTATTACTAGTAGTTTTATTCTGTTGCTGTAGTGGTGGCGGATTTGGTAAATGGTAATTAGTTAAATACTTTATAAAATGATTATTTTAAGGAGGTTTTTAACATGTCTGAATCTAAAGGTCTATGGTGTGGTGGAGATGGCATAGGAAGTGAACTATTATTCTTCTTCCTATTACTAGTAGTTTTATTCTGCTTCTGTGGTGGTGGATTCGGTAAGTGGTAATTACCAATACATTTTAACTTAGTAAATATTAATTTAATATATTATTTTAAAGGAGGTTTTTTAGTATGTCTGAAAGCAAAGGCTTATGGTGTGGTGGCGGTGGTATAGGAAGTGAACTATTATTCTTCTTCCTATTACTAGTAGTTTTATTCTGCTTCTGTGGTGGTGGATTCGGTAAGTGGTAATTACCAATACATTTTAACTTAGTAAATATTAATTTAATATATTATTTTAAAGGAGGTTTTTTAGTATGTCTGAAAGCAAAGGCTTATGGTGTGGTGGCGGTGGTATAGGAAGTGAACTATTATTCTTCTTCCTATTACTAGTAGTTTTATTCTGCTTCTGTGGTGGCGGATTCGGTAAGTGGTAATTTTAGATACATTTTAAATGTCAATATTAATTTGACACAAATATTATCTTAAAGGGGGATATTCTAATGTCTGAATCTAAAGGTCTATGGCATGGAGATGGTATAAGAAGTGAATTATTATTCTTTTTCTTACTCCTAGTAGTTTTATTCTGTTCTTGTTGGGGAGGACTTTGGTAAATATTAATTGACATTCATTACGCAAGGGAAGTTATAACTTCCCTTGTCTATTTTTTGTCTTTGAAATATTCCTCTCGTAGTACTGACATTACTATTTCATCATGAAACTTTCCATTTCTAAATAACCTTTGACGAAGTCTTCCTTCTTCTACAAATCCATTCTTCTTATATGATTTAATAGCTCTTTCATTAAAAGAAAAAACATATAGTTCTACTCTATTTACATTAATTTGGTTAAATATGAAGTCTAATAATAACTTCATCGCTTCAGTACCGTAACCCTTACTTCTGTAATTCTTATCTCCTATATAAATCCCTACAGTAGCCGTACTATTATTCCAATCTAAATTATTTATGCCACATCCACCTATGTATTTACTCTCATTTATAGTTTCTATAGCAAAGTTATATATATTATTGTTTTTATTTTGTTCTTCAAACCACTTTTCTTCTTTTTCCATAGTCATAGGATAAGGTATCATAGTCCATAAGTTTAGTATTACATCTGGATCATTCATATACCTACAAGCAAGTTCTAAATCTTTTCTTTCTATCCCTCTTAACCTAATTCGTTCTCCTATTATCATAGACGTCACCCCTCATATAATATTTATCATTTATGTATAATCATGACCACCCGTCAAACGGGTGGTTTGCTCAGCCCTATAAGGGCATATTACTTGCTGTGTCTTAAGACACCCTGAAAGGTTTGCCAACTGCTATAGTTTTTCAGGGCACCCCTTAAGGGGTTATTTTTTCTTCCCTTTGGCTACCTCTTCACCCGTAAACGGGTCTATAAACTCTTTCAAACTTATTTGATCACCTGCTATATCTTCTTGCATTTGATTTTTTATATACTCTGCAATTGCCTTTTTATTTCTTCCTACTGTATCTACATAATATC